>JAGYMG010000045.1 GCA_018400675.1 bacterium | reverse complement strand
CAATCGATAATACCGCGCCTACAGTTACTATTTCTGCCGCATCAGTTCATGCCGGCGGCGATACTATCACTCTTACCTTTTCTGAGGCGATGGATACCTTAACCATTACCGAAGCGATACTCCAGGCAGATACAAATATTACTCTGGATTATTCAGATGATGCCGGTAATACAAACCAGGTACCTTTAGATATCGCCAATACTGCTGTAGCTTGGAATGAAGCCGAAGATACAGCTACTATAACCTTAGATGAAGCCACCGATAGTGCCTATATTCCTGATGGCAAATATGTGGGGGTAACTTTTGGCACGGATGCAGTAAAAGATAAAGCTGGTAATAGTATAGTTTCTGATGAGTATTATAGTAATCAAGTGTCTGCAGAGCTGCTTGCTCCAGAGATAAGTGTAGTAGCTGAATATGTTGACGATGGAGGAGATACAATCACTATAACTTCAAATGAGGTTCTCAATTCTGAATCTGAGTATATAGAAAATTGGACAGTTTATTATGACAACAATCGAGCTGAGGGAGGAGAAGTTCAAATAACTACTACCAATGCTACTATGTCTGCTCTAGATGAGACTAAAAAAGAGTTAACTATTACTTTAAATGAGACTCTGGATAGTGCTTACCTTCCTAGCGGCCAATACATTAAGGTAGTACCTGATTCAGTTAATATTTTTGATTTATTGGGCAATAGTGGAGTTGAGCCGGCTTGGACTGAGGAGACAGTAGTTGGTGATATTACTCCGCCTGAATTTACTGTAACCGCTGAATCAGTTCATGCTGGTGGAGATACGATTACTCTTACTTTCAACGAAACGATGGATGATACCACCTTAACTAATGCTAATTTAACTGAAAACATTGAGATAGATATCTCAGATAATCAAGGTGGGGTTGGGCAAGCAGATGTTACCCTTACCAGTGCTGTTGTTTCCTGGGATACAGATAAAAAAGTTGCTACTATCACCTTAGACGAAGAAAATGATGCTGCTTATATTCCTGATAATAAATACATTGGAGTCACTCCTGCAGCTGATACAATAAAAGATATTGCCGGTAATGCTGCTGCTAGTAGTGAAATTTATAGTGCTTCGTCTGTATCTAAAGAAACCACAGACCCTGCTATCACCGATACCGCTCCGGCTGCATCAGCCAGTGTAAATAACACCAATGTAAGTTATACCTTATCTGAAACTTGTAAATCAGGAACTATTACCTGGACCCGTACCGGCGGTACAGCCGATGCTAGTTCTCCTCATACTCAAAGTTTAACTGGATCTGAGTTGCATCAAGGAATTCACACCGGTATTACCTTAACTAATGATCCTAACTTAGTAAATGGAGCAACTTATACAGTAAGTTTTAATGCTACCGATTGGGTAGATAATACAGCTGCTGCTGTTACAAATACCAGTGTTAACTATGATACCACCTCTCCTTCAATTGATTCAGTAAGCCTGGCCTCGGACAATGATAATGATACCAGTTTAGCTAAAGCCGGTGATCAGATAACTTATGCTATTACCTATAATGAAGCAGTCACCGCCTCTGTTAACAGCGCCTCAACTGCTAACAATGTTTCCACTTTAACTAGTGATCTATCAGCAACTAATTCTGATACCGACAGTATTGTCTTTACTGTAGTCGCAGGTGATAGCGGTGAGGTTACAATTGGTAGTGTTAATTTTGATATTGTCGACGCTGCCGGTAATTCCAGCACAATTACTGATTTAGGTACAGTTAGCGGCTCGGTCACCATAGATACTACAAAACCTACTGTAGAGGTTAATATTAGCCCTAGTCCTACTGCTACCCAAGAAGTTGGTGGTTTAACCTTTACCCTTACTTTTTCCGAAACTATGAATACAGATGTTGAGCCGGTGGTCACTTATGATCCGGTTGGCTCTACTGAGCCTCAACCTTGTACTGGAGGCAGCTGGTCTACAACCACAAATGAAAATGATACCTATACAGTTACCAATGATAATCCTATAACCGGAACTACCGGCGACGGTGAAGCTGTTGTTAGTATCACTACCGCCCAAGATTTGGCCGGAAATGTAATTGATGAGAATACAGATAATAGTTTTACTATATCCACCACCACCTTAGAAGTCTCTGGCATTACTGATCCGATAACTGCCGGCGAAGTAAGTGATATAGTTGTTACAGCTAAAGATACAGATGGTAATATTCGTACCGGATATACAGGAACTATTACTTTTAGCTCAAGCGATGATAATGCAACTTTACCGACAAACTATACTTTTACTTCCGAAGATCAGGGCCAGCATACATTTTCTGAACGCTTAACTTTAACAACATCCGGTACCCAGGATGTAATTGCTACTGACACAGAAAGCAGTGCTATCACCGGAACCCGGAGTGTTTTAGTTAAATCTGCTGAAACCTCTTCTTATGTGCTTAGTTCCCCTGATGATATTACAGCCGGCCAAAGAGCCGCCTATACTATTACCAGATATGATACCTATGGTAACGAACAAACAATTGATTCAGAAACTGTATTTTTAACCACAGATTCTTCTGAAGGAAGTTTTAAGAATGCAGCTACAGCCGGAAGTACTATTACTACAGTTACCTTAAGCGGCGGTCAAAGTAGCGCTAACTTTTGGTATTATGATACTTTAGTCGGTGATTGGACAATTACTGCTACCAATGATACTACCACAATTAGCGACACAGATCAGTTAAGTGTAAGTCATGCTTCGGTAGATAGATTTAAAGTAACTGCCGGTATAGAGGAGATGAATGCTGGCGGCTCTGCAGAAATTACAATTACTGCCTACGATCAATACTACAATGTAGCTACTTCTTATCAAGGTACCAATAAAAGTATCGTATTCTCTGGAGCTAGCGCTTCACCGGATCCGGTAACAGAACCTACTTGTTCTAATAATGTTGGCTCAAATATCTCTTTTGGCGAAGAAACTATTCTTACCTTTAGCGAAGGTGTTGCTACCAGTACTATGTATTTATACAATGCTGAAGGTGCGGCAATTAAAGCCACCGATTCAGACGAAGGCATTGAAACTTCAAATACCGATGACTTAGATATTCTTTGTCAGGGCGGGGAAGCTAGTAATCTTAGCTGGGAGACTCAACCGGTAGCCGAAGTTGTAGCTCATGTCCCTTGGGCTACCTTTGTGATTAATGTTACAGATAGCTATGGTAACTTAGCTTCAACTACACCCAGTGTAACTATTACTCCTTCGGCAGGTACAATTACCGATGATGCTACTAGTTCAGTAACCGCGCGTTCAGGTAGGGCTATCTTTGATAACTTTGCTGTCTATAATTCTGGTGATGATACAGCTAGTGGGTATCCGATTAGCCTTAATCTGACTGCTTCTGCCTCAGGCCTTACCGATTCAAATCCGTCTGATGCAGTAACTGTATCTAAAGACTATTATGTTACTGTAAAAGTAGTTGATTCTGTAAACGGCAGTGCTTTAACTGATGTAACCTTGACAGTTTTAGATGCGGAAACTGGGGATACATATAGTTATTCAGATTTAACTAATCCAGCTACAGGTAATAGTCCATTTTCTTTCTATTTACCTTACGATACATATCAATTGAACTTTACCAAAGATGCTTATGTTGAAACTACTGTAGAAAAAGTAACTAATCCGGCTGCTGATTATCTTGATGCCAGTTATGATAATAATATTACCTGGACTATCTATATGATGTCAGTAGCTGAATCTTTAGCTGACTATCAAGTATTAAATGATTTTGTCTATGATGAAGATGATGACCGCCTAAATGTCATTATCCGCCTAGAAAAGAGGGGTCAACAGATTGTTACAGAAGAGCCAAATGCCTTACAGACTTGTACCTTAGATATCTACGATAGTTCCGATATGAATACAACTAAATATAGCGCCGCCCTATCTGAGCCGGATGATGAAGGCAACTACTGGTTTACTATCGAAGATGCAGTTGATTCAGAGGGCTTTGTTGGTGGTAAGAGTTATTTTGCTAAGATGAGGATTCTTTATGGTTCCGGTGAAACTGGTGCCAATGATGATCCTTTAAATATAACCTATAGTGCAGTTGATACCTTTGATATTGGAGTTAGTGCGCGCCTAAGACAGTGGACCGAAGAGATAAAGACAGAAGTACAGGGAATTAAAACAACAGTAGAGACTGAAGCTGCAAAGACACAGGCTAAGGTAACTGAAGAAGCTCAAGAAACCAGAGCTAAAGTTTCAACTGAAGCCACCGAGACTCAAGCTAAAGTAGATACAGGGGTAACTGCCGTCAAGAGTAAAGTTAGTTCAACTGAAGCTGTTTTAAAAGAAGAAGTTAAACAGAAAGCCAGTTCTCGAATCCTTAATATAAAAGATTACATCAAAGAAGGTGATACCTTAACTGTTAGGTATAAAGCTGATTTAGGCCTTGCTCCTACCATAGATGTTTATGATGCCGATAATACCAAACAAATAGACAATGAACTTATGACAGAAACTATTGTCGGTGAGTCAGGTGTCTATGAGTATGATGTTGAATTTGATTGGGGTAAGGGAGAGCACACCATAGTTTGTAAAGAAACGACTAAAGGTACTTTAGACGGAATAAATATTCAGGTAATTTCTACTGATCTTGAACAAATAGGATCTACCACCACAACTACTATGGGTCAGGTATCTAGTATAGATGTTCAGAGTTTAGATAATTTAGGTCAAACCTTAGATAATGTAGGTGGTGTTATTACCAACGCAATGACTAATATTGATGAGTTAAGTGCAGTAAGTGATAAGTTAAAGAATTTTGCTGCCAATGCTAGTAAAGCTATTTACGACCAACTTGCTGGAGCTGCAGAGAAGCTAGAAAGTATAAATGCAGAAACAGGCATAAAGATTAATCAAATGTTAGATCTTTCTGAATCTCAATCTGATGAGGTAGGCTATGTTAAAAATAAGACTATTGAAATTCAAAAAGCTATTGAGATACAAAAAGA
>JAGYMG010000044.1 GCA_018400675.1 bacterium | reverse complement strand
CGGAACAGGCAGCGGATTTTTTATGGATTCATATATAAAATTCGATTTGCGCGGCCCTAGGGCTGACCACGAACTGTTTTACAGCAAAGGCCCAGCTGATATTTTAAGGGCCTGTGAAAGGGCTTCGGCGATTTTTTACGATAATCCAGCTAAGTGGAAGCGGTTGATGTTTAATTCTTACCGGGCAGCAAATCAGAAAGTTACAGCCGAGGCCATGGAAGCCAGGTACGCCGAAGGTGTTTATAGCCTAGCGGTCAATAACTCATCGAGCTCGTCTTTGCGAAAAATAAAGGTAAGGGCAGAAGATAGGGAAAAAATAGCTTTTGAAATTGCTTTAGAAGATATAAAAGCTATTATTTTTGATATGGATAAAACCCTTTATAGAAATAGGGGGCTGGATGAAGAATTTTGCCGAGTAAGAAAAAAGTTTTTATCCCGGAGGCTTAGCTTGCCCTATCCGGAAGCGGATAAATTATTTAGGCAAACCAGGGAGGTTATTTCTGAAGAAAAAGGGGAAAAGGCTTCGGCGACGCCTGTGCTTAAAAGATTAGGTTTATCTGTTGAAGATTGGGAAGAATTTAATGCTAAAAGAATTAAACCGGCAGATTTTTTGAATAAAGACGAGAGGTTAAAAGAATGCATAGTTGAGCTTTCAAACTATTTTTATCTGGTTGTTTTAACCAATAATAGCCTTATCCAAACCGAAAGGATTCTTAAAGCTTTAGGAATAGATGATTTATTTAATTTTGTCTTGGCCCGCAGCAGCACAAAAATAAGCAAGCCGAATCCTAAAGCATTTAGAATAATTTTAGATATTTTAGATATCAATTCTTCCCAGATTCTTTCGGTTGGGGACAGAAGAGAGATAGATATAGAACCGGCTAAAAAAATAGGGATGAAAGGCCGGTTGGTAAAGTCAATGGAAGACGTTTATTCTTTACCCCAGTTTTTTAAAAGATCATCTTCTGCTTTATTATTTTTGCCTTTACTGAAAACGCTTCCAAATCAAAGATCCAGCAGTTCCGCACAAAGAGGCGGCAGAGAGTTGGCGAAAGTTGGCCAGCTTATTGAAAAGATAAAAATCATAACGCCGGAAGCGGATAGTTCAAAAATAAAGAGCGCTTATTATTTAGCTAAGGGTTATTACGGTAACAAAAAATTCGGTAAAGAAAAAACTTACATAGACGAAGCTATAGATTTAGCCTTTATGGTTAGCGAAATGGCAAAAGTAGACAATTTAACTCAACTGATATGCGCGGCTTTTGTTTTTGGCCTGCCCCAGGCAAATAGAGAGACTATCGATGAAGAAATTAACCGGCTGGTTAATAAGGTAAATTATTTAGTTTCTATTCAATACAACGATCATTCTTTTGATAAATACTATGTCCAAAAGTATAAGAATATGCTTAAAGACGTTCTTGATAGCGCCGAAGAAATTGTTTTATTTATCGCTTATAAATACCAGTCAATTAACGGCTTTCCCTTAGAAGGCGAGTTAGAGAGAAGAGTCTATCGTGAGATGCTGGATGTGATAGTGGATTTAGCCCATTCTTACGGATTAAAAGATTTAGCCGAATCGTTGCTCGAGGCTTCTTTTGTCAAATTTAACCCTAAAGGGTATAAGGAAGCTAAAGCTCAGCTGGAGAAAGCAGTGGGAATGAGTTATCAAGAATCAGTTAAATATAAAGATAAGCTTGTGGATAAACTTAACGCTGGTTTAGAAAGCAAATTGAGAAAGAATAAACTAAAGATAAAAGCTATCGAAGGCAGGATAAAGCAACCAATGAGTATTTGGCATAAGTTAAATTACCGGCGGGAATATGAGGATATTTTGGCGGAGAATTTTCCGGATCTTATATCTTTAAGAGTGATTGTAGATAATGAAAAAACTTGTTGGGAAGTATTGGCGGCTGTTCAGAATATGCCTTTTTTGGGCCTATCAGATGAAAAAAAGTTTAAAGATTATTTAAATGACCCCAAAGCTAGCGGCTACAAAGCCCTCCATCTTATTTTTATCCATTACATAAAAAAAGTCCAACCAGTATTTTTAGAATTACAGATAAGAACCGAGGCTATAGACCGTTTAGCTAAGCATGGTTCAGCGGCTAACTCTATATATAAGGCGAAACTGCGCGGGCATAAACATTTTGATTATACTTATATACCGGATATCCGGCTGGATTTAGCCGAAAATATCAGAGAAGTTAAAAAACAACTTAAGATAGGTGGAAACAATTATCAGGGAAATCAGGCATATATAAGATATCAGCAGAGTGGAAAAGAAGTTATCTTGACTATACCAAAAAATCCTGAGGGGCCGACTGTTTTAGATGTATTGGGTTATTGGAGGGTAGATGTACTGCATTTAATCGAGGAGCTTCAGCTGGTATTTTTTTCCAAAGATTGCGCTGAGGTAAAAAAGTATAAAATAAATACAGTTTCAAAAAATAACCTTAAATTTTTAAATAGCCGATTAAACAGCGCGGATTTAGTTAAAGTAGAAAAAATAGGCCTTTATAGCATAAAAATTAATCCCGCCTGGCAGTGGCAGAGAAAAGTAACGACCGCCCGGGCGGCGGTTATTGTCATAGATAATACGTTTTGTTTTAAAAGCGGTTATTTCGATAAAGGAAAAAATAGGTTAAAAGCTGAAGGGATACCGGCAGATAGCCAGGTTATACGTTCGCAGCTCTATCCCATAGCCGCTAGATACGGATTTAAGAAAAGAGATAGCTGGTTTGAAGAATTTTTAACTGCTATTGGCGCGGGTTTAATTGAAGCTAAAGAAGTAAAACAGACCTGGGTAAGAGTAAAGCAGGCTCTTAATTCGGGAAGCAGCAGTTCTCTTAAAAAAACATTTCAGAAAGTAGAAAACGTTTTTCTATCTTTAAAAAAAGAAAAATCTTTTGATGATAGAAGTTTTAAATTGCCGGAAGACAAGGGATATTATTTTTTCCGGACCAATATGATTAATGATACTAGAATTTTGCCCTTAAGGGATAAAACGGTTTTAACTAGCGATGATACAGGCGGAAATATTATTATTGGCGCTGTAAATACCGGTAAACCGGTTTCTTTAAGCCCTTATACGATTGACGGTATAGATTTTAATAAACAAACTAGTCTAGTTTCAAATCCCTGGGCCTTTTTGATTCATATATCCGCGGCTAATATTAAAAATGAAAACGAAAAAAAACAATGGCCATTTGAGGAGCATCGGGATAGCAAAGAAAAAGAGCTGGCTAAAATAAAAATTTTAATGAATATGCTTACCCAAGCCGGTGGCAGTGAAGTAACCGCGGTAGTGGTTTATGCCAAAAGACACCAGGGCCTAGCCGATGAAATTATCCAGAGGATTAAGTTGTATAAAGACGTGAAAGTATTTTCTTTAAAAAAACATCTTTCATTATTTTTGATAACCCAGGATGGATTTGCTCTAACCGCTAGCAATTCGCGGCAAGGAAAAGAATTATTAGCTTATGATTGGAAGGCGATTAATACTATTGAATCTTCATCTTCTTCTCTATTAGAAAAAAATGTAGATAGAAGAGTTGTTATCCTTGGTGATAACTATCAGGAAAATATAGATAGATTAGCCAGGAAAATACTTCCTTACGATAAAACCCTTATTGCTTTGAATATACTAATTAGGCATGAAAGGGTTTATCAAGTTAAAAAAATAATAGTAGATTTTTCTGCTTATTCCAGTGAGGCTGCATTAAGAGACGGGGTATTATCCTTAAATCTGGTTAGTCCGGATTATTTGTCTACCGGCCAGATACTTAAAGTTTTAGCAAGAGATCTATTCTGGGAATTTAGCAAGCCCATAAAAGAGGTAAGTTGTGATTATCCTTATCTTTTATTTGGAAGCGATTCTATCAAGAATATTAATATTGTTATTCATCAGCGTTTAGCCGGTATGGGAGACCTGGTGTTTGTAGCAAATGCCGGCCAACAGATTAAAAAAATTTTTCCTAGTAAAAAAATAAGGCTTATTTTTCATACTAGCGAAGATTTTCAGTTGGTTTGCCGGACAAAACTTTTAAAAGGGCTAAATTCTAAAAAATATTTTCAGAAATCCGAAGGCCTAGAAGTTATAGACGCTCAAAGTTATGGGTTAGCAAAAGGAGCTAACCAAAACGCTTGGGAAAGAGCAGAAGAAGATTTCATAGATTCCCAGGATGCCTCTGTTTTGTATGCTTTGGGCGGAACTTTAAAGGAGATAAGCAGAGACCCGTGGTTAAGAATTTACGGCGGCAGGGCAAAGACTAAGTTGTATATATACGAGTTAGGGTTTGCCAGCGATTTAAGGGATCCTCTTTTAGCAGGGGAGCTGCATTTTGGTTTCGGTTCTCAAGAGGTAGGGATGCCCCCTGTATCACCTAAAACTAAAAATATTTATCGCCGCAAATATCCCCGGGAAGATAAAAAGATACAAAGAGAGCGCCGGCGGATTATAAAAAAATTTCCCGGTTGGGAAAAAATTAAAAAAACTCTGGGACAAGAAGAATTAGAGATAACAGCTGCTTCGGAGTGGGGATTTTTGTATGTTCATAAAGCTCATGAATTGCAGAGGTATTTTAATACTTTCCAAGAAGCAAGAAAACTGGTTCCCAACTATGCGGGCATAGACACTACTTTTTTTATTATGACCGGCCGAAGCGATCAAGGTGTTCATGAAAAAATAAGGGAGATAACAGCAAAAAATGATTATAATTTTTTTACCTACGCCAATGATCACGAAGAATTGATAACCCAAAGAAAAGCAAAAAACAATAATGTAACGGTGATAGTTGATAGTTCGGTTCCGAGAAAATTATTTAGCGAGCTTTTTCTCTATAGCGATGACCTGCCGACACTGGTAAGCGGCCAGGATAATCTTGCCAATATAATCTATCTTAACCTTTTATCCAGCGGCCGGCCTTTTTTCTGGGAAGTACTTATTTTTCAGACTACCGCTTTGCTTGATCTCTATAGCTATCTTAACAATATCTTAGGCAAAGAAGAATCGGATCTCTTAAAAAATCTCTGGA
>JAGYMG010000043.1 GCA_018400675.1 bacterium | reverse complement strand
ATCGTTCTTTTCTCCAGAAGACATTAGGCGCTCAGCCCGGCGCTATTGTTGACGAGAAAGGAAGATTAGTGGGAGAACATCACGGTCTTTATAATTACACCATAGGCCAGCGAAAAAAATTTGACCTTTTAGGGCGATACAAAGAACCAACAACCAAGCCCTACTATGTCTTGGAAAAAGACATTAAGAGTAATCGCTTGGTCATTAGTCAGGATAGGAATAAATTATTAGAGCACACAGTCTTAATAAAGGATGTTAATTGGTTGTCCGGCCGGGCAACAGAAATGCCTTTCTCTGTAATGGCTAAGATAAGATCGCAAGGGTCTCTAGCCCCAGCCCGGTTAAGTTATTCACGGGAAAAGGGATATAGGGTATTATTTAAGAAAGCCCAATTGTCTCTCAGTCCGGGGCAGTCGTTGGTTTTTTACAGCAACCAAGAAGAGTTGTTGGGCGGAGGTATTATTATCTAGTCTTATTATTTATGAAACCGGATTTTATAATTTGTCATTACGGAGAGGTTGCCCTGAAAGGGGGTAAGCGGCCATTTTTTGAAAAAGCCTTGGTGGATAATATAAGGAGGGTTTTAGATAAGTCCGATTATCAGTCTATTAAGAGAATCTCTGGTCGTATTCTTATAGCCCTACGATCTGAGGCAGATGAGAAAAGAGTTGAAGAAAGATTGAAAAAAGTTTTTGGCCTTGAGTATTTTTCTTTTGCTTTTTCCTCGACAAGAGAAATGAGGGAATTAAAGATTAAAGTAGCCCAAGCACTTAAAGGAAAACAGTTTAATAGTTTTAGCGTTAGAGCCAAGAGGGGAGACAAGCAATTTCCTCTCACCTCCCAAGCAGTAAATCAAGCATTAGGACAACATATTCTGGAGACAACAGGCAAGGAGGTAAAATTAGAGAATCCTGATATAACGTGTTTTGTTGAAATTGTTGAAGATTGTATTCTCTTTTACTTTGAAAAAATACCCGGTCTTAGCGGATTGCCGGCAGATAGTAATGGCAGAGTAGTCTCGTTATTGTCAGGCGGCATAGACTCTCCGGTCGCCAGCTTTTATATGATTTCTCGGGGGCTGACGGTTGTTTATCTTCACTGCTACACCGATATCCAAGAAAGGACAACGGTTAAAAAAGCCACAGCAATGGTCAAACAGCTCAAGGATTATCAGAAAGAGAATCGTCTTTATCTGATACCTTTTTTAAAGATTCAAGAAGAGATATTCAAGAAGACAAATGTTAAACTGGCCTGCTTGCTTTGCCGGCGTTCTATGCTTAAGATTGCTGCTGCTGTAGCTGGGGAAGAAAGAGCTGATGGCATAGTGACAGGAGAAAATATTGGTCAGGTAGCTTCCCAGACGTTGCCCAATATCAGGGCTAGCGCAGCAGCAGTCTCTCTCCCCGTTTTTAAGCCCTTGTTGGCTTTTGACAAAAAAGATATAATAGAAAAATCAAGAGAGATCGGTCTTTTTGAAATATCTGTTCTTAAGGATAATTTCTACTGCCGGCAGCTTATCAGCAAACATCCGGAAACAAATGCAGATCTTGAGATTATTGAAAAGGAAGAGGAAAAAATTGATTTCCAAAAACTTATTACAGATGCGTTAGCTCACGGAGAAGTAAAAATAATTTAAAGATCTCTTATAATAATAAAATAATTTCAATAAAGTATATGTATCAAGATTTAGAAAATAAAGTAGCTTTAATCACTGGTGCCCGACGGGGGATTGGCAAGGCAATCGCCCTAAAATTAGCTGAGAGGGGAGCCAGGGTGATAATAACGGATATTGATGAAGAAGAGTGTAGGTCAGTCTTACGAGAGATTGAAGGCAGGGGAGGTAAAGGCATGGCTCTTACATTAGATATTACCAAGGGAGATGAGATTAAATCGGTTGTGGACAGTGTTGTTGGTGAATTTAAAAGGATTGATATCTTAGTTAATAATGCTGGTGTTTGCTTTATGGAAGAAGTAGCAGATAATGATTTTTCGACAGCTGATAAAATTATCAATGTTAACCTTAAGGGGTTAATGCAGTTGACCTATGCTATTTTACCGACAATGGTTAAACAGCGCTATGGTAAGATAGTCAATATTTCCTCAATCGCCAGCCTTGTTTCCTGGCCTCAGATATATGCTTATTCAGCTACTAAAGGAGCTGTAACTAGTTTTACCACAGCTCTAGCCGGCGATTTTTCTGGTAAGGGTATTAATGTTAATGCTGTTGCCCCGGGAGCTATAGAAACGCCGATGCTGGAATCTCTTTTAGAAAAATTTGGTATGACCAGAGAACAGCTGTGTCAGGTTACGCCTAAGGGGAGAGTAGGCCAGCCAGACGATGTTGCTAATGCAGTTGCCTTTCTTGCCTCTGATGAATCTGATTTTATTACGGGCCAGTTGATAACGGTTGATGGTGGTTATACAATAAAATAATTATAATATGGTTAAAAAAATTTCTCCTATTTTAGGCATTATCGTTCTCTTAGCAATTACCTTGCCACTTATCTTCTATTTGATCGGATATATTATTAATAATTATCCCGAATATTTTTCTTTGGACTCTGGCGAAGAAGAAAGCACAATGGATATCAGAGATTTTTATTTAGAAGATTATCCCTTAATCTTTGCCGAGGATAGCAGTTATGATTGCCATATCAAAATGGGGGTGTCCTCGGAAAGAAAGGAGATTATTATTAATACAGAGTGTGAGATTGCTTCGCCTTACTCTGCCTTGGAAGCTTTTTATGCTGTAGCCCGGGGAACTTTAGAAAAAGAAGGAGTTAAGTATTATACCTATTTAGATGCATCGGCTGATGAAGAAGAAGCTTTTAAGAAAAGACTAGAAATACTTTCTTACCCTTATATGTCTGGTGGTTCTTCTTCTCAGGAAAACGAAGAAGAGAAAAATGCTTCGGAAGAAAAGAGTCTTTGCATTGTTCCTTGTGTTGGAGGAAGAACACCAGAATCAACAGAGGTGGTAAAGGTTTCTTACCAGCCCGGGATTAACGAACTAGAGAAGTTATTCCAGAATTATAAATGGGCTCATTTTAAAGACTTAACCCTTATTAGCGAATATGCTTTTAAGGCTCTTTACGAAGACATGGAAGAAAAAATTGAATGGCGTTATCTCTTAGGCCAGCATTATAACGGTAATTTTGAAATGGAATTGGTTATTGATAAGCCGGCGGATGCAGTTGAATGTTTGAGAGAAGAGAGCGATTTAATCGGGTCAGCGCCTGATTTCGATTGTTCAGTTGAAAAAGAAAATGATTACCTATATAAGATAAAAGGTTTTGCTAGTGGTTTAGATAAACTGATAATATTATGGTAAAACTAAGTTTTAAAATACTAATCTTTTTTGGGATCTTAATCATATTATCTAACCTGATACCCTTGGATAAGGTTGAAGCTGCTGACTATGTTGGAGGATGTTCCCCAAAAACTTGCAACTGCCATAATATTTTTGGGATGATTGGTTGTGAAGCAGAATGTCCACCAGGAGCTGAGAATTGCGCTACTCGATGTATTTGCGGATTTGCTCAAAAAAGTTGCACTTTGGTCTGGTGCCCCTACACCTCTTATTGTTATTCCGGCCAACTTTATTATAATCCTTATTGTTCTTCTTTTGATCCTGAGTCTGGTAGTATCAGTTGTCCCTGGGGTTCAACCGAACCCTGTTATGACCGTTGGTACCAAGACAGGTATGGAGATTATTATTACAGATGCAGTGGCTCTTACTTGCAGCGATATTATGTAGAGGCATATTGTTCTGGTACTGTCAATGGCCGTTGTATAACCGATTCTGATTGGAAAAACTACAAATATTGTGGCTCGGGTACGTCCTGCGGGGGTAATTATTGTTACAACAATGATGTTTATCAAACATGTACCTCTGATAGTTGTAAGACCTGGAATTGGAACGGTCGCGCTTATACTAGCGGCAAATGTGATTCTGACTCCGAGTATGTAAGAGTGGACGAATGTGGCACCAGCGGTTGGACGGATGAATACCAATGTAATGGAGGCGTTCTCCAAAGGAAATGGATAAACAGGGGTTGTGCCGGGGCTAAATGCTACACATCAGTAGAATGGAAAGAGTATCAGGATTGTGGTGATAGTAGTTACACAGGTAATTATCGTTGCGATGGGGATATAATTCAGAGAGAATATGTTGAAAGGGGCTGTGTGGCCGGCAGTTGTTATGATGATGTTAGCTGGGTAGACGAAGAAGATTGTGGTAGTGATTCTTGCGATGCCTGGGGATCTAATTATTGCTTAAATGATGATGTCTATCGCAGCCGGACTTGCTATGAAAGAGGCTGTGCTGAAAATAGTTGTTATAAAATACCTTCTACCCAAGAAGAGTTGGTCCAAGACTGCGGGGCAGATGAATGGCTGGACGAATACCGTTGTAGTGGCAATTGGTCTCAGCAAAAAATATTATCAAACACCTGTTCCGGAGGCAGTTGTGATACTGTAGAAGAGTGGGTTAATAATTTAAATTGTGCTGAGACGTGCTTTCCTAAAGCACTTAATGCTGGTTGTCGGGGAGGCACCTATACCTGTAATATTAGTACCGGTAAATGTGGCACACCCTTACAACCTTGCAGTCCGGAAGAATATACTGCTTCCGGTGTTGTCTGCAGTTGCAATAATGAAAAAGGAGCCGCTATCAAAAATTGTAATGGTACTGGTGGTTGTTTAGAGGTAGACCCTTATTGTGATGAAAGCTGTGGAGCTGATCCCGCCTGTCAGGGATTAAAACCTGGTGATCCTTATCCCGGTGATAACACGAAAGTCTGTTGTAAGGGAGAGGAGGCTGAATTACACTTGCCTTCTTGGTATGAGATAGCTCCTTAGCATTTTGATTAATCCAGTAAGTAATGAGAAAAAATAAGAAAAGAAAACTAAGCCCTTTTTTAGTTTTCTTTTTGATTCTTTTATTTTTAAGCAATATCTGTTTATGGCAGCATATCTTTGATTTGACCAAGGGGGAGTTAGCAGTAGTTTTTTTTGATGTTGGTCAGGGTGATGCTATTTTTATTGAGACGCCGGCTCATTACCAAATACTAATTGATGGCGGGCCAGACGAAACAATCCTAGAACACTTGAGTCAAGAAATTCCTTTTTGGGACAGAACGATTGATTTGATTGTGCTGACCCATCCCGACAAAGATCA
>JAGYMG010000042.1 GCA_018400675.1 bacterium | reverse complement strand
GATCGGTAAATCGCGATAACTCTTTTTCTTAGCTTTATACATTTGGAGATGGAAGGGACAATTCATCGGCTTGATCATATATTCCTCATCTTCAATGCCAAAAGGATTATAGAGATTCTCTTTATAAAAATCCAGATGTCCGGAATGCTGCCACAATTTTAAGGAAGCAATATGAGGCGTAGATACTGGCTCATAACCTCTTTCCAGATAAGTGTTAAAGGCAAAGGTCATCACTAGATGACGGAGCAAAGCTCCTTTGGGCAACCAGAGAGGCAAGCCTTGACCGACTTCATCATCAAAGATAAATAATTCTAATTCCTGGCCTAATTTCCGATGATCTCTCTTCTCAGCTTCCTCTAGTAAATTAAGATAATGCTCTAAGTCTTCTTTACTCCCAAAGGCTACTCCATAAATACGCTGGAGCATTTTATTTTTTTCATCACCTCGCCAATAAGCGCCAGCTAATTTTGTTAACTTAAACGCATCCTTATCAATTTCTTTTGTTGATTGAACATGCGGACCAGCACAGAGATCCTCAAAATCACCTAGACTGTAATAGCTAACAGCGGTTTTGCCTTCCTCTTTTAATTCTTCTATTAATTCTTTTTTATAGATAGCACCCCTGTCCTCTTCCTTTTTAAGGGCAGTTTCTATATCTACCTCAGACTTCTTAAACCCTAAGCCCTGGTCTATCATTTCTTTCATCTTTTTCTCAATCTGAGGCAAGACCTCATCACTTATCTGCTCTGAGCCAAAATCAATATCATAATAAAACCCGCTCTCTATCGCCGGACCAACGCCCAGCTGAGCCTGGGGCCATAATTCTTTAACAGCCGCGGCCATTACATGAGAAAGGGAATGTCTTATAATGTCTATTTGTTTTTTTTCTTCTTGCTCAGCCATAATAATTAATTTATTTCGTATTTAATTTGAACCGTGACAGATACTTTGTTCTCTCCTGTTTCTATGCTGGGGACAGAGCCGGAAGCCATATCTAGTGCATCCTCAGCATATCCAACATTCCTATAGGGTGCAGAAAGAGATTCTGTAAAATCAGTAATCCTAACCAATCTTACTTCTAGTTGATCGGCTAACTCTCGGGCTTTTGTTTTAGCCTCTTCAATCGCTGCCCGACGTGCTTCTTGCTTAGCTGCATCTTCATCGTCAAGGGTGAAATTGATACCACCCATCTGATTAGCACCCTGGTCAGCAGCTATTTTAATAATATCACCTATTATAGCCATATCCCTTATTTTGACTTCAAGAGTTTGGCTTACCTCATAGCCTACCAAGACTCTTTCTCCTTCGGGATAATAAGATCTGTCCCCATCGTACCATTCATAACGGGGATAAATCCTAAAACCTGTTGTTTTTAAATCTTTGCTCTCAACCCCCTCTTCTTTAATAGCCTCAATTACTTTATTCATCTGCTCGCTGTTTTCAGCCAAAGCATCAGCGACTTCTTTCTGCTCGTTGATCACCGAAAAAGTAGCTACCGCTAAATCAGGTTTAACATAGACCTCGCCGGTAGCCTGAACAGAAATATTATTCTGAGCAGCAATCTCCTGGCCAATATAACGGCCCGTCTTAACCTTATTTTGGATTTCAACAACATTAACAATAACTAAAACAGAAAAAAGAACTATTAAAACGATAATAAGAACGGATAAGAGATTATGTTTATTGCGAGAGAGACCAATGTCTCCAAATGTTTTGTCCATAGTTTTATCAAAAATTGTTTAAAAACCTTTCAATAAGGCAGTTTAGCATAAAACAGGCTGGCTATCAAATTAATATTACTGGCTGTATTCACAGATATCCCGGAAATCGCAATGCCTACAATGCCAACCCGGACGAGGCGGAAATGTACTCTTTTTAATCGCTTGTATCTGGTTAATAATCTTTTCTTCTTCTTTTTCTAAATCTTTCTCTTGTCCTAAAAAGGAAAGCTTCTTCCCCTCGTCTAGATAATAATAGCTGAGACGCTGTGGTTGTAAATTAAAAACCCGTTCAGCCGCCATCTGATAAATAAGTAATTGCTCTTGTTCTTCTGGCTTAATTTTTTTCTGGGCTTTACCGGTTTTATAATCAATAATTTCTACCCCCTCCTTTAATTGGTCTATCCTGTCTATCTTCCCGATAAATTTTTCTCCTCCAATCTTAAGATTAAAGTTTTTTTCTAAAGCTGGCTGGCCATTTAACTTCATAACCACAGGCTTTTCTTTCTTCAACTGCTCATAAAAAGTCTTTAGAGCATCATGGCCCATCTGGAAATACTCTTTCTTTTGCTCTGCGTCTTGGTACCAGTCGTCAATCCAGTTCTTTTTATAGATCTTAATTAAATCCCGGAGATTAAGGTTCTCTTTTTCTCTTTGCCCTAAAAACTCGGCCAAGGTGTTATGAATTGTCTTGCCATAACTAAAACTGGCCTTACCCCTTATCGGTATCTTGAGGATATGAGCAAACTTGTATTGTAAGGGACACGTCCCAAATGCTTTTAATTGGGTAAAAGAAAAGAAATGAGGTGTTTGATGTTTCCCCTTTTTCCCTTTTCTCTTAGGCAGCTTCTCTTTCAGGAAAATATCCTCCGGCCTTAATTTTTTAGTCTTTTCTTCTTTGCTGTAGCCTAATTCTTTTAAGAAGCGAGATAATTTTTTAGTACTCACCCCTCCATAATTATCAGCTGAAGTAAAAAAGAGACTATCCTTGGCTCTGGTCGCGGCAACATAGAACAATCTCCTCTCCTCTTCCAGGTGGGCATCACCTTCTGGGACTACATCCTTGATTAGCGGCTGTGGTATCTCAATAGGGTCTTTCTTTTCAATCACCGGGAATCTTTTGTCCACCAGATTAACCAGAAAGACATGCTTAAACTCCAAACCCTTAGCAGCATGGACGGTCATCACCCGGACAGCATCCGGCCCCTGTTCAATATCAAAGCTCAGTTTACCCTCTTCGCCAGACTCGATCTCCATATTTAATTCCTCCATAAAATTCTTGAGGGTAGGCTCCAGACTGGCCTCCTCAAAGCTCTTAATCCTATCAGCAAATTGATTAATATAATTAATTGCTTCTTCGTCTTTCTCGTTGGTTAAATATTTTAAATAACCAGATTCTGATAAAAAAGAAATAAATATTTCCGAAATGTTCCTTCGGCCTGTCATCTCACTATGTCGTTCTATTAACTGCAGAATATATTTCACCTTCTTAGCTCCAGCTTGAGACAAACTCTTAAGGAGCTTGTTGTCCTGTAGAGCCTGATAAATAGAGACTGCCTTTCTTCTGGTATATTGAGTAATCTGGGCAATGTCCTGCTCAGAGACTTTCAAAAAAGGAATATTAAGAATTCGATAAAGAGCCGCGCTCTCATGATAATCATCTAACAGTCTGAAGTAAGCAATAATATCAAGGACAATGGGTTTACTATATAATCCCCGGAGAGCCATAAACTGGTAAGGAACACCAGCTCTCTCCAAGGCCTTACAGAAATTAGCTGCCTGATTGTTGGCTCTGACTAAAATAGCAAAATCACTGAAACGAGCTTTCTTGTTTGTCCGCAATGTCTTAACTATTCTATTAACCACTCCGGTTGCTTCAGCTTGGGCATTATTAAAATGAAGATGTTCTACCACCCCCTTCCCCTTTTTTACTGAAGTGAGTTGCTTGTTTATGTTATCTAAGTATTCCAGACGGTTAGGATTATTAATCTCAATAAATTGATGCGCTAGGTCCAGCATATTCTGGTACGAGCGGTAATTCTCGGTAAGAGCAACCTGCTGGGCCTTAGGAAAATCTCTGCGGAATTGGATAATGTTGCTGAACGAGGCTCCCCGAAACTTATAAATGCTCTGGTCATCATCAGCGCAGACAGTAAGATTATTATCAGGATAACTCAACATTTTTAATAATTCATATTGGGCCCAGTTAGTATCCTGGAATTCATCAACCAGCATATATTTAAACTGATCCCGATACTCTTTTAAGACCAAAGGTCTTTCTTTAAACAAACGCAAGGAATAATTAATCAGATCACCGAAATCAAGACAATTATTTTCCAAGAGCAATTCCTGATAAGTCTTGTAAGCCTGAGCTATCTCCTTGACTCGCTTCTTTTCCTCCCCCTTTAGCTGCCGGGCATATTTAAGATAATCTGCTGGTGTAATGGCCTGATCCTTACAACGAGAAAAATGATTAATCAGGGCCTTGATAAACTTAGTGGGATTACTCACTGGCTTATAATAATCTAACTGGAACCTCTTAAGGTTCTTCCGCATCAAACGCCAGATAGCTGATTCATCCAATAATTTGAAATTAGTAGCCAGGCCAATATCCAAACCATGTTCCTGGAGTACCCGTTGAGCAAAGGAGTGAAAGGTAGAGATCCAGAGATCCAAATAGCTAGAGGATATTAAATTATCTACCCTATCCTCCATCTCCTCGGCTGCCTTCTCCGTAAAAGTGAGGGCAAGTATTTCTCCTGGCTTTGCTTTTTTCTGTTTTATCAAATGGGCGATGCGACTGGTGATGACTGTAGTCTTACCTGTCCCCGCCCCGGCTATAATTAAAATCGGGCCGGAGCCAAACCTTACCGCCTTGCTCTGCTGTTTATTTAATTTTTTAAAATCAATATCCATAATTGCTAAGAGCTTATATGAATTATAACCCTCTCTCCTCTTCTCTTCAAATCGTTTGACCTGGCACTTTTGTAATATCTAAATTAAAAATAAGATCTATAATATTATTTAGTTCAATAGCTTGACAAATCTTTAAAAAATTGGTATCATCTATGCAAATTCAGAGCATCGCTCTTTAAAAATATTAAAGAAAGAGGGTAAAGAAAATGAAAGAGAAACTACGAAAGATTATTAATTTTCTACTTGGTATTCCTGAAAAATATCCCGAAGTAGAAGAATCATCTTTCTCAATAACTGTTTTAATTCCAGCTTATAATGAAGAGAATAACATCGCTGAAACAATAGCAAGTGTTAAAAGACAAAATTGTTCTATTGAACGAATTTTAGTAATAGATGATTGTTCCCATGATAGAACAGGAGAAGTAGCAGAAAAAGCAGGAGCTGAAGTTGTTAGAACTCCTAAAAATTCTGGCACAAAAGCTCAAGCTCAAAACTTTGCTCTCCCGCTGATTGACACAGACATTACTGTCACAATAGATGCTGATACTACTATTACTGAAGACACAATAAAAAATGTCTTACCATTTTTTAGTGATCAGAAAGTTGCTTCTGTTTGTGGGTTTATTATTCCTCAAAAAATAAAAACTATATGGGAAAAATCACGTTTCATTGAATATCTTTGGGGAATATATATTTG
>JAGYMG010000041.1 GCA_018400675.1 bacterium | reverse complement strand
CAAAAATATCCTTTGCTGATTCATTCTTTAAAACATCATAAGCAATTTCTGTTTTTCCAAAACGTACCATCTGCCATTTAGGAGTTTGCATATCATTATGAAAGATTACCTCTGCGGCAATACGGCCATCTGCCCGTATCATCCTACCTTTTACCCCTTCCCGATGCTTTCTTTTTTCTTCAACATCATAAACCAGCTTCCCGTCAGCAAAGCGGAAACCAAAAGCACGGGCCAGCCATTTCGAATCCTGCCAATCTGTGACATAGATTTTGCCTAGGCCGAAGAATTTCTGTTTTTTGCGGTATTCGGCGGAGACAACATCCTTTTTCTGATCATACTCATAAGTATGGCTGCCGGTGCTGATGGTAATCAAAGGATTCCTGGAATAATGCAGAAAAGTAATCCACCTGGGCGTTCCTTCCCCGAATCCAGTTATTTCATTGATTTTCGGATAACCGACGCGCCGGATAACGGGATTACCGAACTTATTCTTTATCTCTTCATAGCCAGTGATAGTGAACAATTTTATCTTCCGGTAGGGCCTTTCCTGATAATCTTTATTACCGTCAAAAAATTCGTTATAACCTTCTTTATCAACGGCCTTAATACCCTGCTCATTCAGCTGTAATCCCTTCTTAACTTTAAAAGTTATGTTACCGGTTTTTTCGTCTAACTCGGTAGAATTAGATATGGAATGGATATATTTTTCGCCGCCGATATGGGCAAAACTTACCGAATATTGAGCGATGTCCATATGCCCCCATAAATTCTCACCCGGGCGGCGGGGGCATTCATAGAACAGATAGGTCGAATATGTAGGTGTAAATTCTTTATATTTACCTTCGCCGTGATATACCTCTTCCGGATTACCCCGCTTATTCTTTACCTCTTCTTTTTGCACAGTAAGCAGTTTGGACGTATCCGAACGCAAACTGTAAACTATCTGCGACTGGAATTTTATCCTCCCGCGCCCGTTGACTACTTCGGTTAAATCAACGTTATTTACATCGATTTTTTCTCCGGTGTGAAAATATACCAGCCAGGACTTATCCTCTGATTTCGTAATTTCACCGCCGCGGTAAGCTTCTTTCACCTTGGTTTCACTCTTGTAGGGAATATCGAGCCATTTTAATTTACCTTCATAAGAAAGAGTGGTTTCTTCCACAATATTTTCGCCGTCTCCGCCTAAACGGTCTATCTTTCTTATTCTGCCGTAACCGTCCTTGGTCTCCTGCCAGCTTAAACGGCGTTTTTCATCGGTCAACTTAACGGTTAAAAGATGGTCTTTGAATAAATCGTTTATGGTGGTTAACGCTTCTGATTTACTGTACCTTCTTTCTATTTTTTTGTGGCCGTTACCGTTCTCATAGACTACATAGGTATCTGCTGTATCGGGGATATCGGCTCTGCCGAGATCGCCGTTGTAGTAGAACTCGGTCTCCCGGAATACCCGCCAGCCGCCGTTTTCTTTTAGCATATCCTGGGTAAATTTAAGGCGGCCCCATTTATCCTTTATTTCTCTCCAGGCAAGGCCGCGGAAATTCTCTCTTTGAAAAGCTACCCGGCCTTTACTGTCAATTACATCCTCGTAAGTAAGCTTGGAGATATCCCCCTTAGCGACTTTTTTCATACTGGTGGCCAACAAGTTAGAATGTTCGATGTTCTTATTTCCTTCCTCATCCAAAACAGTGCCATCGGCAAACCGCACATCGGTTGAGGTGGCGATATCAAGCATACTCAATAACGTATTATCGTATTGCGGCTCAATTACAACTATCGGGCTGAATTTTTTTGTATCGGAATTGTATTTTCCGTCTAATTTCTTTATCAGCCTGCCGTGCTTATCATGGGTCTCCTGCCAATGCATATCCCACAACTTACTATGAATGGTGGTCATAAATCCACCCTCTACAACCGGGACAATCGTACTCTCCTGAAGAAGACGGCCGCGGGTGCCAATTTCTTTGTCATAAAGATAAGTAGAACGGCTGTCATTAAATCCCTGATAATCATAGCCGAATACGACTTGTTTGTGGAGCAGGGTCTTTTCCCTCACCAGTCCGAATCTATCGTGTAATTCATCGACTGATATGCCAAGAATATTGTTGGTAATCCTAATCTTGGAGTTACCCTGTTCATCATAGCCCCGGAAATCTCCTTCCGTTATCTTAACTCTCTGTATCTGCTTACCCTCGCTATCGGTTATTACGGCGTAGGTTTTTCTTGCGTTTTCCCGGCCCCACCAGTTATAATTCACTTCGGTAAGTTTGACCCATCTGTCGGGAAAAAGTATTTTCTGCGATTTCAGCCAGCCCAGGGAGTTATAAGCCTCAATGCGGTTTGTCTTATAAAGTTTATCCTCAACTTCAATAACGGCGTTGCCCTTATCGTCATAACCGGCAAAGACACCTACGCTAATGGGTTTCGAATTAAAACTTTCGCTTTCATAATCATAAGCGTAAGTTCTTCTTGTCTCTTCCTGCCCCCGCCAGTCATAGTTGATACGGGTTTCCCTTCTCATCTTTTCACCTGTTGCCTCAACTTCGATATCCTGAGATAATAGCCAGCCCAAATGATTATAAGTTTCAACGCGGGACAACCGGATAATTTCTTTATCGCCTTGCTCATCATATTTAATATCGGTTATCCTAACTCTGGCATTTCCGTCTCTATCATAGTTGAGAAATTCTCCTTCTGCTATCTGAAGAAGCTCTCTGTCGTCTTTTTTCGCAAAGGTCTGTCTTATCTCCCGGCGCCCTGTTTTGCCCTGTGCGTCTTTCTTATACCCATAATCAATCATAGTGGCAATATTGCTGTCTTTGCTAATCTGTGTCGATTGATAAACAAGCTCTCCATAAATGTCATATTTTTCTTTTTTGGTTATTTCAACAGCTATTCTGCCGGCTTTGCCATATTTGTATTCAATAACTCTAACTATAGAGTTATTTTTCTCATCGTAGCCAAGAAATTCTCCCTCGGAAATCTTTATATCTCTGCCTTTTATAAAAGTGCTGCCTTCGCCAAATTCTCTGGCATAAGTAACGCGTTTCTTTTCCCGGCCGTTAGGCTGAAGTTTGATTTCGGTAACAATCCTAATGTCACTGCCTTTGATATGGCCTGTCGGAACCGTTTTTTTAATGAGCTGGCCGAATTTATCATATGTCTCCTGGCAATGAAAATCATTAAGGGCGCTTCGCATTGCAACCAGGACATCACCGTCTCTCTGATATACCGGCTTATTCGATTCGGCAATTTTAATATCATATTTTTGGACAGCCGGATTATATACATATACTTCTCTTTTTAGCTCATAACCTGAGTTATCATAACTAATCTTTGTAAAACGCTCTCCTAGCTTAATTCCTGTTATCTGTCCATAGCCGTCGAAATAATAAGTGGATTTCAAATTATTCCTGATATGGTCGGTTAACTCTTTAACCACTCTATCCTGAGCAGGATTAAACTCGATAGTTTCTGTTGTGGAAAGAACTTCACCAGTTGAAGCAAGATAAGTCTTGCTGGTCAATTCCTGCCCGGTTTTAGAATGGTAATCTATCTCGGTAATCCTATCTCCCAACTTAACTTCCACAGGAAGTGGAAACAATCCATAAGTTTCAACAAAAGAAATATTCTTTGTGTGGTCTTTTCTTATTTTCCTGATGACTGGTTCATATAAGTCTACCTTCCCCACAGCTAAATCCCGGGCCCAAAAATCAGTGGTAGAGGTTGTGCTAAGCTTCCTCTGCCGGCTAAGCCAATCATCCCGCTCTTGTTTACCGGCCATCTCTTTAATTTTTTCCGTTGCTTTCTCTTTACTTCCAAAAGGATTAACATAAGTTACCGAATTAGTTTCAATCTGATTGTCGTTATAAGAAAGAGTAACAATTTCTTTATCAGTTATCGAATATCTCCATAATCCGTCCCGATAAGCATTTAATTCCTGCCGGCCGCTTAAAGGATTATATTCTTGTTGCCAAATAGTCTTATCAACAGGAAAAATTATAGTAACCAACTCTTTTTTTCCGTCTTCGTCAATATCGAGCTGAAAATTAGCAAAATGTTTATAGCGAATGATTGTGCGTTCCACAATACTTAACTCCTTTACTCTCTCTAATATCTCATTGACTTCATCCATTCCTGTTCTGACAATTCTTCCTTCTGGGTCAGCTATCGGCGCGCCGACTTCATCTTTTTCACCTTCCTTAAGTTGAGTAATTATAACAGCCCCTTTCTCTTTGTATGCTTTAGCTAAATTCTGTGCTGCTTTATATGATTTAGCACCACGCTCAAAGCCTTCTTCTATTTCTTTCTGCGAATGTATAAACACAACACGGTGTCTCTGGCCTGTTTCAGTTATATACATAAACTGGCCTCCATCGTAAGAATCATAGGAAATAAGATAAGAAGATAGCTTTTCAAGCTCTTTGAGCCGCTCTAATTGAGACTGGCTTATATATCTATCCTGTTTTACCAATCTTCTTAAGTTTCCTCTCTCAACCAACTTAGCAAATAGTTCTTCCATTTCCTGCTTGCGGCTTTCACCTAGAATTACATTAGGATTAATAGCTTCTTCTTCGCTTAATACCGTCTGCGGAAAGCGGGAATCAGAAGTGATAGAAGATAAATTACCCGTTCCCAGTTTCTCAGTCACATCAGGGGTTAAGAAATTATCGCCATAACGGGTAATATCAATCTGTAAAGTAGAAGCAATGGAAGTATCTCCCAAAGGACTATAATTATGACCGAATCCGGTTCTTACCGCTCGCCCGGTAGCGCGTGGCCAGCTATGTTCTATCTTGTTTTCCATACGGGACAACTCATTCATATAGAAATCCGCCTTCTGCTTGTAACTATTATCTTTGAAGTAGCGGGCAGCCATTTTGTAAACGTACACCATTTCCGCGGTGACTTCCGGGAATCCCATTCGTTTGACTGTTTCGTTCTTGTCAGCCTTTCTTGTCTTACTTGCCGTTTCCTTATCGGCTAAATCAAATAATCCGATATCTCTTACTTCTTTTCCGGAACGTAAAATATATCTGTCAACAGTAACTCCGAACTCTTCTTCGATGCGTTTTATATAATTTTTAAACTTCTCATCGGTCATAGAAAATACTCTCTTAAACTCTTCAATTCCCAAAACTAAAATCCAACGGGTCTGGGCGTCAAGAGAGTATTTATCCACCCCATCCTCAGCGCGAATAAGGCCTTTTTGTTCATCCCACATTTTCTTCTTAAGCCATCTTAAAATATCGGTAGAAGCCTCTTCATTGTCGAGAGTACCGGAGAAAATACTCTTAATACCACCCAGGAAACCACTGGGTTCATATTCATAGGCTCTAAAAAAAGCATAAACTATAGCGTTGGGTTCGGCAAAACGCCAGCTAAAATGCTTGTAATCATCGTATTCTCTGGAGAACTGA
>JAGYMG010000040.1 GCA_018400675.1 bacterium | reverse complement strand
CTCTAAATGAATAATTGTTTAGCTCTTTGCCAAATCCGGTCTTGATTTTTTTCTTCTTTCAGCCAATACCACCATTCGCTGCCCCAGAGATAAAAAGTATCAATGCCAGTATGACGGGCAAATTCTATATTCTTGTTAAACTGCTCCGGGTTCATTGTTTTTTCCTGCTCTGCCAAGGACAGATTATAGAAGAGTTCTGGTCCCCAGGGTTCGGCCTGGAGCTCTACGCAGATAACTTTTTTATCAAAGATTTTTTCAATCAGCCAGGCCTTCCTACTATAGAAGATGGGTGGAAAGGGATAAGTGAAATAAATATTCAGTTCCTCTACCCATACCTTTCTATAAAGCGTATGGCCGACTATGTCCCCGAGGAGAGCTGGTTTAATCCAGAGGGGAAGCTCCCCGCTTTCAGAGATAATTATTTCCCGTTTATCTAATTGGCGAACAAGGTCCAGTTCTTTTTTGAAGAAGTCTTTATCAAAATCAGGGCATTCGCCAAAAGAAAAAAAAGGTTCATTCTCCACTTGCCAATATTGTAAAGCAGGGCTTTCTTTATAGCGGAGAACGATTGTCTCGATAAAGGCTAAGAGTTCTTCCTGCCTTTCTTTTTCTGTTAACGCTTCAGCCCATTGAGGGATATGACACTCCGGCCAACGAGGTACTTTCTGGCCAATTACTAAAACAAGACGAGCTCCTCTCTGCTCTGCTTCGCTAATCTGCCAATCTAGTTCTTCAAAGTTGTAATTATCTTTTTCTTTTTCAACTAAGTCCCAGTAGGCAACTATCTTCAGATGCTTGGCTTTTAGATCATCTAGAATAGCAAGATAGTTTTCCTGCCAGTCTAAGCCCATTGCCCGAGCATATTTAGTGGAGAAGATCACGCCCCAATTTATCTTCTCAGCTGGCTGGGCCGTGCCCAAAAAAAAGAAAGCAAAAATGAGAAATAGCAACGAGCAGCAGACAATTAAAATTATTTTTATTTTTTTAGTCATTATTAGAAATAATTAATTAAGCAATATGAAAAATTTAATTAAAGAGCCAAGATAGTTAAGCCCAGACTGATTAATAAGATAGCAACTAACTTCTGGACTATTGTTTTCTTAGATAGTTCTTCTTTAATAATATGAGGGAATCTTGAAGAGAGGAAAATGGTAATGATAAAGAGAAAAGCATATTTTGTTCCTTCGAAAGCATTGATGATGGAAACACAGGAGAGGGGAGCAAGGAAGACAGCCCATTGCTGGAGAGTACTGGCTCCGGCTCCAGCTACTTGGTTAGAAAGAAATATCAGACCGGTTTCTTTAGCAGGATATTCTTTTTGCTGCAGTATTTTTTTTCTGACCAGAGGGCTAGTAAAGAGAAAAGAAAGAGCCAAAAGAAAACCGCCCATTCTCATCCAGATAAAGCCGTTCCAGAAAGGTTGTTGGAGATAGACATATTTAGCTGAAACAAAGAAGATGGAGAATAACAGAGCGGTGAGTACAGAAAATTTTAAGCTGGCAGCTGTAATCCTTTTCTTCCATTTAATAGTGATTAAGACGCCGCCGATAATCAAGAGAAAAAAAGCAAAGAGCTTGGAAAGCGAGAGTGTCTCTTGACCTTCAGAAAGAAGATAGACCAAGCTGAAACTGAACAAAGGGGTGAGCGCTCCTATGGCTGGGACTACGCGCGAAGCTTCAAACTGTTTAAGTGTTTTATAGAGCCAGTAGATGGCATAGATATAAATAGCTCCAGCTGAAAGACTAAGCAGGATTAAAGCAGTGTTCGGGATGTAAAAACCAACAAAAGGGATAAGGACGATTGCTATAATACCCAAGACACCAACGTAAAAAGCATAGATCCGTGGCTGAGGAATGCCGTTGGTCAAAAGATACTTGTCAACTAAGGTAACAACAGCAAGGACGAGGTAGGCGGTAATAGAATAGAAAATCCAATCAAACATTTTTTTCTTTTAATTCTTTTATTTTTTTCTCAATCCTAAAAGTACCTAAGTTGTCTGCTTCGATGAATCCCTGCATAGCCGCTTCAGCAAACCAACCCTGATCGAGCAGGTCAAAAAGCCATTCTTCAGCGTAAGAGATACTTTTTTGCTTAATAGCTGCACCCAGCTCTGTTAGCCATCTTTTATTAAAATCTTCTTGAGAGCCTACGGGGGGAGCAATAATCAAAGGTAGGCCCAAGCCGGTATAAAAAGATAACTCACTGGGCTTACTCCAGAGAATATCTATTTTCCTTAAAGCCCTGTTAAAGGCCTGGAAATAATCATCCATTTCTTTTTCCCAGACAATTTCTATGTTTCTGCCAAGATAGCTCTTTAAGCCGGTTTGGTCTATGCTTTCTAGAAAATAATCCCGAACTTCTTTACGTACACCAGCAATGAGAATAATTTTTATTCTGTCTTCTCTGATTTTTCGGCTGAGACTGTCAACAATTTTTATGGCCAACTCTTTTTGGGCTCCGGCTCCGCCTACGGCGAAGGCAACTGTTAAAATATGGTCGGGTTGTTTAGGTAATCCACCAAGATAAGACTTGATAAGAGAATGATAATGTTCTTGGTAGTTTCCTTGGGGGTCTAAGTTTAAGAGGCGGTAGCCAAGGTCTTTCTTTAATATCTCCATTCCCTTTTTGGGATCAGGCAAGCCAATATTTTCTTTGGGCAGGGGGTAACCGCTCAGAAAAATATTTTTCTTTTTAACACCGTAGAGTTTCAGGCGCTCAACAACTCTTTTGTTGGGAGCAAAATATTGTATCCGGCTTTCTTGAGGTTTCAGAGGAACCCAGGAGCGGGAGATATCAGCATCGCAGACAACACAATATATTTCTCCCGGGTAATTAAAAAATTCAGCCATGAAGGCTGGAATAAAAAAAGTGGTTATGAGGGGTAATTTTCTTTTGCCGAGTTTCTTAATCAGATCTTCTCCCCAGCCTTTTTGCAAAAGATTATAAACTTGGCGGAGGTAAAAATTAGGCTGGGAGAGATCCCGCCGAGGATAGAAGAGAGGGATTTTTTGTGTTTTGTCAAAAAGAAAAAAAACAAATTCACCGATAAGGGGAACACGCTTGAAGCGCGAGACAAATTCATAAAACACTCTTGAATTATGCCAGATACGATAATCCTTTCTGGGTATATCAGGGTAGTCGTTGCCGCTGATTACTTTGCCACCGGGAGCTAAATGTTTGAGACAAAAACTGGTTCTTTGATGACCGTAGCCCATATTAACGTCAAGAATCCAGGCTTTCTCCGGGCCGGTGTTCTTCTTTTTGAGATTACTTTTTTTTCTAGAGCTCATTTTATTGGTTAATTTGATTCATGGCTGCTGGCAGACCTTCTTGAATAATTAATCTGAGAGCCAGGCTGGAATGGGGAATAACTTTTTTTAGGATTACCCCTTCTCTCCGGCTAAAGTTAGAGAGAACAAAGTCTTTTTTTTCTTTATCTCTTTCTTGTTTTATCCCAGCCTTGATGCCTATCCGGAGACGAATAAAATTCTGATGGCCGATTGCTTTGATGATAGAGCTTACTCCCTTATGCCCGGCTGGCCCCCGGTCTTTAGATATTTTTATTTTAGCTATTTCTAAATCAAGGTCGTCATGGACAACTATCAAGCTCTCGAGGTTGATGTCGGTGTATTTAACAAGTGATTGAACAGCCTGACCCGAGTTATTCATTAATGTCTGGGGCATAGCCAAGCAAACTTGCTCTTGGTCGAGCGCTCCTTTTGAAACCAAGGATTTATTTTTTTTAGAGAAAACAAAATCAGGAAAACCATTTTCCTCTTTGAACTTTTCTATGACTCGAAATCCGATATTATGTCGTGTTTTCTGATACTCGCTGCCTGGGTTACCCAAACCAACAATTAAAAACATATTTGATTAATCTATTATATCTTTTAGAGTTAAAAAAAACAAAGCCCAGGCAGCATAACCGATCTTTAGCCTTGCGGAACAGCCTGAACTCTGATAAAATAGTGAAAAAATGATTAAGAAGATATTTTCTTTTATTGTAGACTTGACTAAGATCACGGTCTTGGCCTTATTAATAGTAATACCGATCCGTTATTTTATCTTCCAGCCTTTTATGGTCCGGGGGGCTTCAATGGAGCCTAATTACCACCAGAGTGATTATCTCATTGTTGACGAGTTGACCTACCGTTTAAGAGACCCGGCGCGAGGGGAAGTAGTTGTCTTTAATTATCCCCAGAATCCCTCCCAAAGATTTATCAAAAGGATTATCGGGCTACCCGGTGAAACTATTTCTCTTGACGAAAAGGGGGAGATTAAGATTACCAATAGCCAGGGTAATCCAGTAGCTTTTTCTCCAGATTGGGATTATCTAGGTAGTAAGGGTTACAACCAATTAACTATTCAAGATATTAAGCTTGGTCAGGATCAGTATTTTGTTATGGGAGACAACCATCCAGCCTCTTTTGATTCCAGAAAATGGGGGCCTCTACCGAGGGATTTTATTATTGGCCGGGTCATCTTTAATTTTTCAATTACTAATGTTTTTGCCTTTTCCTTTAATTAATAAATAATCTATGCCAAAGTTTCACAGTCCGACAGGTATGCACGATCTCCTTGGTGAAGACCTGGACTATTTTCAGAAAATTGAAAAAACAGTTAACCAATTAGCTGATTTTTATGGTTTCCAGAGAATAAAAACGCCCATTTTGGAAGAAACACAATTATTTGAAAAGGGGACTGGTGTCACCACTGACGTTGTCCAGAAACAAATGTTTAGTTTTCGAACCAAAGGGAATGACCATCTTACCCTGCGCCCTGAAGGGACGCCGCCCTTAATAAGGGCTTATCTTGAAAGGGGTATGCAGAACCAGTCTAAACCAGTGAAGCTTTGGTATCTGGACCCCTATTTCCGCTATGAAAGACCTCAAGCGGATCGCTTTCGCCAATTTCATCAGTTTGGTTTTGAGTTTATCGGTGTAGAGAAACCGATTATAGACGCCCAGACTATTCAGATTTTTTATAACATCCTCAGGGATTTGGGTTTTAAAAAATTAGTGGTGGCCATAAACAGCGTGGGCGACAAAGCCTGTCGTCAGCCCTATAAGAAAAAATTAGTTAAGTACCTTAAAGCCCATCAATCTGTTCTATGCTCTGACTGCAAAAGAAGGCTAAGAGAAAACCCTTTAAGGGTTTTGGATTGCAAGCAGGAACAATGTCGGGCAGTAATAGCCCGGGCTCCCCAGATGGTTGATAATCTCTGTAAGGAATGTCATGACCATTTCACCAAGGTGCTTGAATTTTTAGACGAACTGGATATACCCTATCGTTTAGATCCTTATCTGGTCAGAGGTTTAGACTATTACACAAAAACTGTCTTTGAAATATTCCCAGTACTTGAAGGAGAGGAAGGGCTTGGAGAAGAGACCTTGGCGAATGTCACAGCTTTAGGTGGCGGAG
>JAGYMG010000004.1 GCA_018400675.1 bacterium | reverse complement strand
AATTTCGAGATCAGGGATAAAAAATTAGAAGTGCCATTAACCAGTAAAATTCTCTATTTCTTTTTAGGCCTTATCAGCCTTTCTTTTTTGTCGCTTTGGTTTTTCTGTTTTCAGTTTCAGGTGGTTCAGGGAGAAAACTACAGAATATTAGCTGAAAAGAACAAATTTGCCTCTTTGGAAATTCAGTCTTCACGGGGAGTAATCTACGACAAAAACAACGAACAATTGGTCTGGAACGAAAGCAGCTTTGATTTAGTAATGGATAAAAAAATATTTTTTCAAGAGCAAAAAGACGACAATAGGTTTTTAGAAACAATCAGCCAAATTATTGATAGTGATATTGGAGATATCAGAGACAAGATAGACAGCAGTCAAGAAAACCTTGTTATCTTAAAAGAGGCGCTTGCTTATCCGGAATTAATACCCCTTAAGTTGGCAATTAATGGCCAATCGGGTATATTTATTAACCAACGACTAGTAAGACGATATCGGGAAGAAGGAGGCTTATCTCATATTTTGGGATATCTAGGCAAGATTAGGGTTTCAGAATTAGAGGATTACCAAGCAGGCTATTCGCTGCTTGATTTTATCGGCCGTGAGGGTTTAGAAAAAAAATACCAGGCAATACTAAAGCCCAAAAAAGGAGAAGTAAAAATAGAAAGAACGGCTGAAGGAGAAGAATTAAGTCGAGCAATAGCTCAGTATCCAGAATCAGGTGATAGTTTAAAATTAAGTTTAGACCTTTCTCTCCAAGAAAAGATTAGAGAGACAATGGAAACTGTTTTGAGGGATGTTGATTCTGAATCAGGGGCAGTAGTTGCTTTAGATCCTCAGGATGGCAGTGTCTTAGCTTCTCTCTCAATGCCTTATTTTGATAACAATCTTTTTGCTCAGGGTATCAGCGCAGCTGATTTCCAAGCACTCAATGAAGACCCGAGCAATCCCCAGATAAACAGAGTCATCAGTGGCCTTTATCCGACAGGCTCTGCGATTAAGCCTTTTATTGGCAGTGCTGCCTTGGCGGAAGAAATAATAAGTGAGGATGAGAAAATTTTCTGCCCGCTGGAATTGTGTTTAGAGAATATTTATAGTCAGGAGCGGGAGTGTTTTTCTGATTGGGAATTTCACGGCTGGACAGATATAAAAAAGGCTATTGCTCAATCAGTAAACCCTTTTTTCTATATTATCGCTGGTGGCTATGAACGACCTGATTTTGCCGATCCAAGGTTACCCAAATCCTTTAAGGGCTTAGGCGTTCAGAAAATAAAAGAATATCTTGAGTCTTTTGGTTTTGGGAAAAAAACGGGGATTGACCTCCCAGGTGAGTTGACGGGCCGGGTGCCTGATCCTCAATGGAAGGAAGATTATTTTGAGAGCCTGGAATTGAAGCGATGGTATTTAGGTGATACCTATAATATGTCTATTGGCCAGGGCTATCTCTTAGCCAGCCCTATTCAGGTTGCAGCCGCTTTTGTAGCTATCGCTAATAATGGTACGCTCTATCAACCAAGATTATTGTCAGCAATCATTAACGCTCAGGGAGAGGTTATCGAGAAACATTCGTCGAAAATTATTAGCCAAGGATTTATTGGGAGGAATGATCTTCTCATTATCAAAGAGGGTATGCGTCAAGCCGTGGCTGATCCTCAAGGCTCGGCTCATTCCTTAAGCATGCTGCCTGTCCCAGCTGGAGCAAAAACAGGAACAGCTCAAACAAGGGGGACCCAGGAAATCTATCATAACTGGATAACTGTATTTGCTCCTTATGATAATCCCGAGATAGTTTTAACGGTTCTTATCGAGGATGTTGCTGGTACCCAACCAGCTGCCCAGAGGACTGCTTTTGAGGTTCTTAATTGGTATTTTCAGGAGGAGGTGGCTCGAGACAATTAAGAAAGGATTTGTTGAAAAATAAAGATGAGAGTTTATAATAAGAACATACATGGCTAACATAGATAATCTAAAAAAGAATAGGGAAAAGAAACTGAAGAAAATTGTGGAAAGAGGATTTAATCCCTATCCAGCGAGGACAAAAAGAACAGACACAATATCTGTAGTGATTGAGAATTTTGAAAAGATAGCAAAAAAAGAAGAGATACTAATTTTAGCTGGCCGGTTAAAAAGCTTAAGAGGACATGGCGGGGTTTTGTTTTTTGATTTAGATGATGGCAGCGGCCAGATCCAGATTCTCTTAAGGAAAGATAAAATAGGGGAGAAAAACTATCAATTCTTTAAAGAAGTTTTTGATATTGGAGATTTTATTGAAGTAAGAGGTAGTCTTTTTAAAACGAAAACAGGAGAAAAAAGTCTCTTGGTCAAAGATTTTAAAATACTGGCTAAATCGCTCCGCCCTTTACCGGAAAAATGGCATGGTTTTAAAAACGTTGAGGAACGATATAGGAAACGATATCTTGATTTAATTTTTAATCCTGGAGTGAGAAAAAAATTTAGACAGCGTTCTGCTATCATAAAAAAGACAAGGGAATTCTTGGAGGGAAAAGATTTTTTAGAAGTAGAGACACCCATCCTGCAGCCAATTTATGGAGGAGCTCGGGCGAGACCTTTTAAGACACACCTCAATGCTCTTGATATGGATCTTTATTTAAGGATATCGCCGGAATTGTATCTTAAAAGATTGTTGGTTGGCGGGTTTGAAAAAGTGTATGAAATAGGTAAGTGTTTCCGGAACGAGGGCATGGATAAAAATCATAACCCTGACTTTACAATGCTGGAATTCTACTGGGCCTATGCTGATTACAAGGCAATGATGAAATTAACAGAAGAAATGTTCCAATATCTGCTAAAAGAAATATTGGGTAGCCTCTCTTTAGAATATCAGGGTAAAAAAATAAATTTTAAAAAGCCTTGGGACCGGATTGATTTTAATGACCTGTTAGCCAGAGATACCAAGATAAAATTTAAAGAAATAGATAGGGCAACCTTAGCCCAAAAAGCTCGCGATATGGGCATTCCTATAGAGGAAGAAAGACCCAAGGCTGAAATAGCTGATGAGATTTATAAAAAAATATCCCGGCCAAAACTCTGGCAACCAACCTTTATCATCCATCATCCTTTGGGGTTCCAGCCCTTGGCTAAGTCTAGAGACAAGCAACCTGATGAGTTGGCTAATTTCCAGTTAGTGGTTGGGGGCGTGGAATTGGTTAATGCTTTTTCTGAGTTAAATAATCCTCAGGAACAGCGAAGAAGATTTAAGGAGCAGGAAAAATTCTTTCAAGCGGGGCTAGAGGAAGCCCAGAGATTGGATGAAGATTACTTAGAAGCCCTGGAATATGCTATGCCGCCGGCTGCTGGTTTTGGCATGGGCTTAGACAGGTTAGTTTCTCTCTTAACCGATTCTAATAATTTAAGAGAAGTAATTCTTTTCCCAACGATGAAGCCAAAATCTTAAATAAACTATAATTATGATGGATATAAATTTTATCAGGGAACAGCCTGAAAAAATAAAAGAGGCTATTAAAATAAAAAATATTGATTTAGACTTGGATCGTCTGCTGTCTCTTGATGAGAGAAGAAGGAGCTTGATTCAGGAATCAGAACAATTAAGAGCGCAACAGAAAAAAATGGGAGCAGGAGAAAGAGCAGAGGCCAAAAAAATAAAAGAGGAGTTTAAAAAATTGAAAGAAGAATTGAAAACAATCCAGGAGGAATATGACCAATTAATGCTGCTTGTTCCTAATATACCTTCTGAGGATACGCCTATCGCTAAGGACGAATCAGGGAATAAAGAAATTTCTCGCTGGGGAACAATACCTCAATTTGATTTTCCCCCTAAAGATCACATTCAACTAGGTAAGGATTTAGACTTGATTGATTTAGAGAAGGGAGCTAAGGTTTCTGGTTTTCGGGGTTATTTTTTAAAAAACGAAGCTGTTCTCTTGGAAATGGCCTTAGCCTTGCATGCACTCACTAAGATGGCTGCCAAGGGCTTTAAGCCAATGCTTACACCCTCCCTCGTTCGCGAGTTTGTTCTCATCGGTAGTGGCCATTTTCCAACTGGCAAAGAGGATATTTTCCAGGTGGCTAATCCCGGCAAACTAGCTGACGGTAGCTTAATTAAAGAGCCACTTTTCTTGGCTGGTACATCAGAACCACCTCTGTTAGCCTATTTCTCAGATACTATTTTTGAAGAAGATGATTTACCTATTAAAGTCTGTGGTTTTTCTCCTTGTTATCGTTCTGAAGTAGGCAGTTACGGTAAAGATACTCAAGGTCTTTACCGTCTCCATGAATTTATGAAAGTAGAGCATGTTGTTTTATGCAAAAATGATAATCAGGAATCAGACAGCTGGCTAGAAAAAATGGTAAAAAACTCCCAAGAATTAGTTGAAGATCTTAAATTACCCTATCGTATTCTTCAAATTTGTACTGGCGATATGGGAGCAGGCAAGAGGAAAATGTATGATGTTGAGACCTGGATGCCTTCCCGGAATAGTTACGGTGAAACCCATTCTGCTTCTAATATGACAGACTGGCAATCCAGACGGCTGAATATTAGATATCGGAATAAGCAGGGAGAAATAAAATATGTCCATGCCCTTAATGATACGGTTGTTGCTTTCCCGCGTATATTAATTCCTCTTTTAGAATGCTACCAGCAGGCTGATGGTACTATTGCGGTGCCCGCAGTGCTTCAACCATACTTAGGATTTAATAAAATTCCTGATAACAATGTTAGAAATCAATGAAACAAAAGACCTTAAACAATGGAACGATTTTCTTCTCAAGAATCAAGGTAGTTTCCTCCAATCTTTTGAATGGGGAGAATTCCAAAAATCTTTAGGCAAAAAGATTTGGAGATGGCAGATAAGAGAAGGGGATAAAGTGTTAGCTGCAGTCGGGGTGATAAAGGAGACGTTTCCGGTAATGGGGAGGTCTCTTTTCTATATTCCCTTTGGCCCAGTCTTTAAAAAAGAAGCGACCCCTCGAGAAGAAATTATTTCTTTGATTGTTAAAGCAATCGCTCGTTTGGCTGAAGAAGAAAAGGCTATTCTCTTAAAAATAGAACCGCTGGATAATTTATCTGACAACCTGCTTGCTGATATTACAATAGGCGATCACGCTTATCCTCTAATCAAAAATCCACAGAGATTACAGCCCCAAAAAACTCTTATTCTTGACTTAAGAAGAAAAGAAAATGAGATTTTTGAAAACTTTAAATACCGGGTGAGATATAATATTCGGCTTTCCCGGAAGAAAGGGGTAGTTGTCAAAACAGGCAATCACTACTCGGATGAGTTTTACCGGCTAATGGTTCAAACAGCAGAAAGGGACGGTTTCCGTTGCTTCCCTGAAGAATATTACCGTAAGCTATTTCAGATTCAGAGTGATGTCTTCAAGGTTGATCTTGCTGCAGCTTACTACCAAGGGACAATGATTGCTGCTAATATTCTTGTTTTCTTCAACGAGCAGGCATTATGTTTACATGGCGCTTCTGATAGCCGCTATCGGGCTCTTAAGGCGCCTAATCTGCTCCAGTGGGAAGAGATAAAGTTAGCCCAAAGGCATAATTGTCAATATTATGATTTTTGGGGGATTGATGAAGAAAAATGGCCTGGCCTGACTTATTTTAAAAAAACATTTGGCGGTCAGGTATTAACCTATCCCTCATCAGTCGATATTGTCCTTAATCCTTTCTGGCACCGCTGTTATCAAATAGTAAAAAAATTAAAAGCCCATTTAAAATAATAAGATGAATTTTTTAACCTTTCTTCAAAAAGTATTAAGGTGCTTGGCTCGGCGGATTCTCTTAAAATACAGGCCGCATATTATTGCTGTTGTCGGCAGTGTTGGTAAGACGTCAACAAAAGAAGCGATCTATCACATACTGGCCGGAACTTTCAATGTCAGGCGAAATCCTGAAAATTATAATAATGAAATAGGTCTTCCCTTAGCGGTTATCGGGCAGGCTAAGCAGGCAAGATCTTTTGGGGGTTGGATTAAGATATGTCTCAAGGGTCTTTTTTTAATTTTTCATCAGGAGAGAGATTATCCCAAACTTTTAATTTTAGAAATGGCTGCCGATAAGCCGGGTGATTTAGGCTATCTCTTGAATATTATTCCTGATGATCTTCTCCAGGGAGTTGTCTTGACTGGTATTACGCCTGTTCATATGGAGTTCTATGGTAGTTTTGAAAAACTTTTTCAAGAGAAAACGAGTCCGCTTGACCGGCTTAAAAAAAATAACTTCCTTGTTGTCAACAAGGATGATTGTCATTGGCCAGCTGTTAAGAAAAAAATTAAAACGCCTTATCTTAGCTACAGCCTTTCACCGGCAGGTGAAATTAGGGGCGATAATTTATCTTTTGATAAAGGGGGTATTAAGTTTGATTTAATTTATCAAACAGAGCGGCTATCTCTTGAATTGCCTCAAGGGGTAGCTCCTTTTCAACTTTATCCTTTATTAGCTGGAGTCGGCGTAGCTCTTTTTTTAGGTCTCTCTCTTCAGGATATTGCTAAAAGAATAAAGGCTTATCGTATTCTGCCCGGAAGAATGAACCTATTACCAGGCATTAAAGGAACAACTATTATTGATGATAGCTATAATTCTTCGCCGACAGCAGCCGAGAAAGCTATTAAGGCTTTGACTAATTTTCCTTGCCAGGGGAAAAGGATTGCTGTCTTGGGGGATATGCTGGAATTAGGAGTTCACTCTCAGCCATCTCATATTGCAATAGGCCGTTATCTGACTGGACAGAAGCCCGATTATTTAATTGCTATTGGCACAGAGGCCAAGGCAATATATAAGGGGAGCCAGGACATGGGCTTCCCTGAAGAAAGAGCTTTTTACTTTGAAAAAAGTGAGGCAGCACTAACCAGATTACAGGAAATGATAGAACCAGGCGATCTTATTCTAGTTAAAGGATCTCGGGGTGTGCATCTGGAAAAATTAGTGAAAGCGATTATGGCTCAACCGGAAAAAGCCGATGAAGTTTTAATAAAGGTTTCTTAGATTATAATGTGGAAACAATAATATGGCTAAAAAAAAGCGGGTAGCAATACTAATGGGTGGTTTGTCTAATGAAAGAGAGGTCTCTCTTTCAACTGGCCGGACGGCAGCCCAATATTTTGACCGGGAACAATTTAAGGTTTCTAGCTATGATACTAAAAAAGATTTGAGCAAGCTATTAAAGGATATTAAGGAAAAAAAGATTGATGTTTGTTTTATTGCTCTCCATGGCAAGGGCGGTGAAGATGGCTCCATCCAAGGTCTTTTAGAGATATTTAAAGTGCCCTATACTGGCTCCGGGGTAATGGCCTCAGCCATAGCCATGAATAAGATTTTTACCAAGCGGCTCTTGGCTCAGGCCAAGGTGATTATTCCCCCTTCCATGTTTTTTTCAAAAGAAGCAATTTCTTTTAAGCCACGGGATCTAAAGCAATGCGTGGCCGGGATAAAGAAAAAGATGGGGCCAATATGTGTAATCAAACCAGTAGATGCTGGTTCCAGTGTTGGGGTGACTATTGCTAAGAACGAGCAATTAATAATCAAAGGAATTAAAAAGGCTTTGGCCGAGAGCGAGGAGATTATTGTTGAGCAATATATTAAAGGCAAGGAGCTCACCGTGGGCGTATTAGGCAATAAAGATATTATTGCTCTGCCAGTAGTAGAGATCTTGCCTAAAAAAGAGTTTTTTGACTATCAGGCTAAATATAACCCTCAATATTGCCAGGAAATAGCACCGGCTAGGATACCCACAGCAGTTGCTGCTAAAGCCCAAAGAATAGCAAAGCAAGTTTATCAGTTATTAGACTGCCGTGGTTTTGCCCGGGTTGATATGATCTGGGGCAAGCAGGGGATCTATGTCTTAGAACTTAACACTATCCCTGGCTTAACGCCGGCTAGTCTTTTGCCTAAAGCAGCCCAGGCTGCGGGTATTTCTTTTTCAAGTCTTTTGACAAAAATTGTAGAATTTGCCTTAGAAAAAAATGATTAAAAGAAGATTAAGAAGAATCAGAAGGAAAAAAAATTCAATTCTCAAGAATCGTTTTTTTCAAATTGCCATTATCCTGATTGTTGTTATCCCGGCTATTTTTTATGTCATAGCTTTAGCTGATTTTATCCAGATTAAAGAAATTAAAATTGAGTCAGAATATCATTCCCCAGAGAAAGTTCGATCTATTGTCGCAAACAATATTAATCAGCAGCTCTTTGGGGTTTTTGATTCCCGGAGTATTTTTTTAGCTCCGCTGGGGGCAGTAGAAAAGTATATTGCAGCAGAGATCCCTGAAATCAGACAAGCGACAATTAGCAGGGTATTTTTTGATAGCCTTGAAATAGAATTAACAATAAGAGAACCGGTTGCCCTCTACTGCTCTGCAGGCAAGACTGCTTGTTTCGCTATTGATGAAGAAGGTTATCTTTTTGAGCAAAAAGACAGACCTGTAGCATCGGAGATAACTATTATTGATTTATCTAATCATGGGATAACTATAAAGACAGAGGCTTTAGAACCGAGGCTTCTAACAATTATAACAACGATTAATAAAACCCTGGGAGAGGATATAGCAGAATATATCATCTTTTCTCCAAAAAGATTAGACCTGGTTAGTGAACAAGGCTGGCGGGTGTACTTTAATTTGGCTAAAGATATGGAAGTAGAATTAGCTAAATTAAAGTTTCTCTTAGAAGAAGAGATTCCCGGGGAACTATTAGAGGATTTAGAATATATTGATTTGCGGTTCGAGAGAGTTTTTTATCAATAATCCCTTGCCCTATTTTATTTGGTAGATAAAAATAGATTTACCGGCTCGGGCAACAGGCTGGTAATCCTTCAGCCATTTATAGTAGCCGGTTTCTCCTGCAAATTCTTTTTCAGCAACCGGTTCGCCTAAGCCAGCTTGCAGTTGATTAATAGAAATAGCCAGCCAACCTTTGGTTGGTCCTTTTTTTGGGTCAAAATATTGGTATCTGTCACCAAAATAATATTCTGGATCACCGCCACCAAAATAATCAATCTTAAGGGAATAAATATTGTTCCTGCGTGATTCTTCAGTCAGCCAATCTTTAAGCCTTTTCATGTCCTGCCCCCAGTCGTAATTAGAGTCAACTGCATACTGGTAACCATTATCAGTTCCTCCGGCTAATTCATTATAATAGGAGAGATAGTGGGGGAAGGTATTTATTGAAGAAAAGATATACCAACTCAGGAGAATCCCCAGGGCAACAAGGAGTAGTCGTTTCCAGAATCTTTTTCTCACAGCCGCTATAATTTTAATTGTGCTTAAAGAAACGAGCATATAAGCGAAAGGAAAGGTGGGTAGGATATGTCGGACACCGATATTAAGCTTGCCAGACATAGAAGTGAACCAATAAATAGCCAAAAAGACCAGCATGGCAAAAACGGTAAAGTTATTTCTTAGCCACTCTTTAACCTTTAGAAGAAAAGAGGAATATATTTTCTCTCTGATTAAGCAGTGAGCAATAAAAAGGAGTACCATTAAGGTTAAGACGTGGAAAGCTAGAGGCACTTTTAGAAGATAAATAATTGGGAAATAGAACCACCAGCCAGAGCCAGAGAGCATGCCCATAAAATAGACAGAATTGCCAATAGCTGTTCGCTGAGTGGCCATTAATAAACCCAGGAAATAATGACCCAAGGGTCTTAAGAGGGGAGTCTTAACCATACCAATGCAGAAATCTTTCAAGAATCCCATTGAGTTTGACTCTAAGACGAGAAGAGTGTCGCTTAATTGTCTTTCAGGGCTATAACCGGCTGTGTTCAAGGCGTAAACAGGCCAGACAACAAAAATAACACCTATTATCCCAGCTAAGAGTGAACGCCCGAGATATTGCCAGAATGATTTTTTAAAGAGAAAAACATAGCTAAGAGTAACGATGATAAAGAACGGCACCAGAAGGATAAGGGAAAACTTTATCAAGAGAGCCAAGCCAAAAGTTAAACCAGCTAGGATAATATTTTTTCTTTTTGGATTTTTCAGATATTGCAACCAACAATAAGTGGCTAAGAGAAAGCCGAGGGTGGCTCCGACATCAGTGGTTACTAGCCTGCCATGGGCAATAAAGGTAGGCGAGAACACAAAGAAGACTAAGCTGAGGAAGGCAACTTCAAACCCAAAGAATTTTTTGGCAAATTTAAAAATAAAAAATCCCAGGATCACTAAAATCAGTATCATGGGCAATTTGGAAAAGATGAGAATTTGTTGCGGGTCATTATTACTGTGGTAAATAAATTGATTGGCGAAATCAAATTGGGCCCACCACTGAGCTGGATGGCCTGTCTGCCAAGCAGCGTCTTCCATTGGAAAATTAAGATCGAGAAAGAGGAGGGGCACAGCAGCAATATTTTTAATGAGGGGAGGGTGTTCTGGATTAAGACGGTAGTCTTGTTTAAGGAGATAAGAATAGCCGGCTCCGATGTGAGCCGTCTCATCAAAGGTAAAGGATTCGTTAAGAACGCTGAGGAAAGCTCCAGAAAACATTACCAGAAGGAGAAAAAGGACTAACAAATATTGATTTATTTTTGTCATTGTTTGTTCTCTTTAGTTGTTTATCCTGTAAAGATCAAAGCCTTGTAAGGTTTCTTTTTCGGCTGTAGGAAAAGTTTTCTTGATTTGCTCAGCCATACTTTCTCGATAAAGAGGAATAATAACTGTTTCTCCTTGCGTTTTAACTTGCTCTAATTCATTGTCTTTAAGATAGTGTGCCCGCGGCTGCCCGTATTGAGTAGACTCAATAAACATAGGGGTTTGAGCGGGGATTGATATCCCATAGACTGGGCTATTAAGCTCATTGACAATAACATATTTATTTGTTTCTGCGGGCAGGCTGTTAAGATAGTGGCCTATATTTGTATAAGTTACAGTAAAGGCTTGAGCAGTTTCTTCCCGTTGGCCCCAATCAAGGAAATATTTACTGAATTGAGAATACACGAGAAAAAGGGAAAAGAAAATTATTAAGAAGATGATGAGGCCTTTTCTTTTTATTTTCTTTTCTAGGTAATTATAGCTAAGGAGAAAACCCAGACCAGCTAATATATAAACAGCCGGGATGACGCCAATAACTCTTAAGGCATGTGGGATGCCTTCATAGGTAAGGGTACCAGGGAGCATCATAACAATTATCCAAAGAACAATAAGGGTATAAGGGATAAGGGAAACGTAATCATGTCTTTTGATAAACTGGATGATTTTTCTACAGTTAAAGAAAAGTCCTATTAAAAAGAATATACCTATAGGCCAGAAGAGTTGAGGCGAGCCGGAAAAATTATGACGCCAGTTAGCGTCTCCCCAGATATTAAACATACCTCCATGGAGGAGAGAGCTTTTGAGAAAAGAAAGAAAAGGGCTGGCCTGGGAAAAGACAGAAACGCCGCTCAGGCGAGAAACAAAATATTCTGGGTTGTTGAGAAAATAAAAGCCTAAGGGTAAGGCTGTTAAAAAGCCAACGATAAGGAAGAGGCCGATGAAGATAAAGTATTTTTTTTCTTTCTTATCCCGCCAATATCTAAGGAGATAAAGAAAAAGAATAAAGGCGATTAAGATAACGGCTAATCGGAAAGAAGTGTAGCCATAAAAACCTAACCCCAGGCAAAGACCGGCCAGAAGGAAGTCTTTTATTTTTTCTCTCCGGAAGCCTTTAATTAAAAAGAGAACAATAAGGATTAAAAAGAGCGGGAGGAGTATGCCCCGGAAGGCTATTCGAGAGAAATTAATATGCCAAAAGGAAAGAGCGAGAAAAAAAGAACTAGCCAGGGCAATTATCTCTCTTCCTTGCTGGGGAAAAGAAGAATAAATAAACAGCTCCTGGGCTAAGTAATAAATAGCAATAACAGTCAGCACACTAACTAGGGCACTCACAAATTTTAGTGACCAGAGGGATATACCAAAAAAGGAAAAACTAAGAGATATAAAATTAATAAAAAGACCCTCTCGACCATTATTCTCAGGGTAGAATAACTTGCCTGGCTCTGATATCGCCTGATTGGCATTCATCGCTTCGTCAGGATAGAGTCCGCTTGGGATTAAGTCTAAGCAATAAAAACGGAAAAAAGTAGCTAGAGCAATAATTAGCAAGAGAGCTATATATATTGTTTTTTTCTCCATTTAATTATTTTATCAGATTAGAGATTAAAAATGAATAGTAATAGACTGCAAGAGGGATAAAATAACATCTTGACTGAAAAATTTGATTTGTTATAATAAATACAGGCCGATCAAAAAGACCACCAAAGATTAGTGGTTTTTTATAACTCTGATTACTAGTTTTTTATTTCTATGATAGAGGAAAAAAAGAAAAATAAGGCAGAAGAAAGCTCCCAGGATAAGGAAAAAATTAAAAGAGAATTGAAAAGATGCAAGCAGGAGAGAGACGATTATCTGGCTGGTTGGAGAAGAGCCCGGGCTGATTTTTTAAACTATAAAAAGGAAGAAGAAGAAAAAATATTCCGATTGGTAGACTATAAATTCAGGGATTTGGTCTTAAAAGTATTACCCGTATTAGATGAAATGGACAAGGCAGTAGAAAATCTCCCCTCTGATTTAGAAAAGAACCAGTGGGCTCTCGGTATTATCCAGATAAGAAAAAAATTTGAAGATATGCTGGCTAAGGAAGCAGTGGAAAGGATGGAAGCACTGGGCGAAGAGTTTGACCCCGAACTCCATGAAGCCGTAGAGATGATTAGCGATAAAAATAAAAAATCCGGGACTATTATTGAAGTAGTCCGGCATGGTTATTTTTTAAAAGGCGGTCTCTTGAGACCGGCTCGTGTGAAGGTCATAAAATAGTAAAAATCTAAGAAGGAAATCTGAAAAAAGTTTTTTCAGACTTTCCCGATTTAGATTTTAGTATTATGTCAAAAATTTTAGGTATTGATTTAGGGACAACTTTCTCGGCTATGGCTATAGTTGAGGGAGGCGAACCCAAAATTATTGAAAACCAAGAAGGTGCTCGTACTACTCCTTCGGTTGTGGCAATGACTAAAAATAAGGAAAGATTGGTCGGTGTGTTAGCTCGACGGCAAGCAATTACCAACCCTCAGAATACTGTTTCTGCTGTTAAACGATTAATCGGAAGAAAGTTTTCCGATCCTGAGGTCCAGAGGGATAAGAAAAACATGCCTTATGAGATAAAGGCGGCAGAGGATGGTGGTGTGGAAGTAAAAATGGGAGAGAAGTTTTATAAGACTCCCGAGATATCAGCTATGATACTTCAAAAATTAAAGCAGGATGCTGAAGACAAATTAGGGGAAAAGATTGAGGAAGCTATTATTACTTGTCCGGCTTATTTCGATGATTCTCAAAGAAAAGCGACTAAAGTAGCTGGTGAAATAGCCGGCTTTAAAGTCAAAAGAATTATTAATGAGCCGACCGCAGCAGCTTTGGCTTATGGATTAACTAAAAAGAAGGATCATCAGATATTAGTTTATGATTTCGGGGGAGGCACTTTTGATGTTTCTATTTTAGACGTTGGCGAAGATACAGTAGAAGTAAAAGCCAGTGGTGGTGATAGCCATTTGGGCGGCGAGGATTTTGACCAGAAAATAATGGATTGGTTAGTGGCCAGTTTTAAGAAGGATGAAGGCATTGATTTAGCCAAAGATCCTTTGGCCCTTCAGAGAATAAAGGAAGCTGCTGAAAAAGCTAAGATTGAATTGTCTTCTAGTATGGAAACAGAAATCAATATACCCTTTATTAGTTCTGATTCTTCAGGCCCGAAACATCTTCTCTATCGTCTAACTAGGTCTCAGTTTGAAAATATGGTCGAGGAGTATATTGAAAAATCGTTAGACCTCCTTAAGAAAACTCTTGCTGAGGCAAAATTAGGGAAAGAAGATATTGAGGAAATTATTCTGGTTGGTGGCCAAACAAGGATGCCTAAGATACAGACCGAGATTAAGAATTATTTCGGCAAAGATCCCTCAAAAGAAATTAATCCCGATGAAGTAGTAGCTATTGGCGCGGCTGTCCAAGCCGGCATTCTCCAGGGCGAGGTAAAAGACGTTTTACTACTGGATGTTACTCCTTTGAGCTTGGGGATTGAGACATTGGGTGGTGTCAACACGGTTCTTATCCCTAAGAATACTACTGTTCCTACCTCTAAGAATCAAACCTTTTCTACGGCAGCCAATAATCAGACATCTGTTGAGGTGCATGTTCTTCAAGGAGAACGTCCAATGGCTGCTGATAACAAGAGCCTCGGCCGCTTTATGTTAGAGGGGATACCTCCGGCTCCCCGCGGTATGCCGCAGATTGATGTTTCCTTTGATATCGATGCTAATGGTATTCTTAATGTTTCGGCTAAAGACAAAGCAACTGGTAAGGGTCAATCAATTAGGATTGAGGGCTCAACCGGTCTCTCTGAAGAAGAAATTGAAAAGATGAAGAAAGATGCTGAGGTTAACGCTGATCAAGATAGAAAAAAGAAAGAATTAATAGAGGTCAGGAATACAGCTGATGCTTTAATCTACAGCAGCGAAAAAACAATGAAGGAAGCAGGAGAGAAGATATCTCCTGAAACACGGAAAACAATTGAAGAAAAGATAGATGACTTAAAAAAAGTCAAAGATAGTGATAATATAGAAGAGATTAAAAAGAAGAGCCAAACACTCTCAGAATCAATTCAGCAAGTAGGAGCTGAGATTTATAAAGAGAGTCAGTCCGGCCAAAAAGAAAATGAGCCTGATGGAGAGCAACAAGGGGATGATAATAAAAAGACTAATGGAGATGAGAGCAAGGATGCTGATGATAAACCGGAGGAAGGGGATTACCAGGATAAATCTTAAGCTTTTATCTTAAAATTTTATGAAGAACTATTATGATGTATTGGGTCTTTCTCGCGATGCTTCTCAGGAAGAAGTGAGAAAGGCCTACCGCAAACTTGCTCATAAGTATCACCCTGATAAAGGAGGCGATGAGAATAAGTTCAAAGAGATAAGTGAAGCCTACCGCGTACTATCTGACAAGAAGAAAAGAGCCCAGTATGACCAGTATGGGCAGGTTTTTGGTGATGCTGGCGGAGGGGGTGGTGCTAACCAATGGCAAGCTGGTTTTGGTTTTGATCCTTTTGGTGCTGCTAGCGGGGGAGAGAATCCTTTTGGCTCTTTTGATGGTATAGAGGATATTTTTGAGCAATTTTTCAGTGGGACTGGGAGGAGAGGAAGACCTCGTGATCCTAATCGGGGCAGAAACATTGAAGTTAATGTCTATATAGGCTTAGAAGACGCTCTCCAAGGTGTCGAACGGGAAATAAGTCTTAGTAAACTTGTAACCTGTCAGAGGTGTCAGGGAAGTGGCGCTGAGCCAGGCACTAAATCGAAAGAATGTTTCACTTGCCGGGGTAAGGGCCAAGTGAAAGAGGTAAGAAGATTTTTAGGTTATTCTTTTACTAATTATGTTGTTTGTCCTACCTGCAAGGGAGATGGAAAGATCCCGGAAAAACCTTGTAATGTTTGTAAAGGAGAGGGCAGGGTGACTGCGGAAGAAAAAATAAGAATTGCTATTCCAGCCGGCATTGATAATAATCAGATATTAGAAGTCCCAGGGAAAGGTGAGGCTGGTCGCAGAGGAGGGAAGCCGGGTAATCTCTATATTAGGGTTTTTCTCCGTCCTCATAAGCGCTTTAGGAGGAAAGGCGATGACCTCTATGGAGAAATATCAATACCCTTTTCAAAAGCCTGTTTAGGTGGTAGAGTAGATGTCAGCATATTAGAAGGTAAAAAAATAAGTCTTAAAATCCCAGCCGGCACTAAACCGGGTAAGCTGTTTAAGATTAACGGTAAAGGCATACCTCGTTTTTCAAGATTGGGCAGAGGCGATTTATATTTAAAGGTTAATCTTGAAATTCCAGAAAAACTGACCAAAGCAGAAAAAGAACTCCTGAATAAGTTAAAGGACGCAGGTTTTTAGAGACAGAAAGAATAGGGGTCCGTAGCTCAACTAGGCAGAGCAATGGCCTTTTAAGCCAGAGGTTGTGGGTTCGATTCCCACCGGACCCACCAACTATTTTTAGCGTTGCTAATCAAGCGGGCTGGTTAAAATCTAGAATGTTGTTAGCCCGCTTTTTTGATATTATTTATTATGAAAAAAAGCCTAAGAATGCTATAATTTTTAAAGAGCTTACTTTTAGAAAAATACAATGAAAAATGATTATTCTATTTTAATAGGCGGAGCGGCTGGACAGGGCTCCCGAAAGGCAGCTCTTATCATTGCTAAACTACTTTCTTCTTTTGGTTATCAGATATTTATCTACGATGAATACCAATCCCTTATTCGAGGAGGTCATAGTTTTTCTCATATTAGAGCAACGAAAGGGAAAGCCTTGAGCCATCGGGAAAAAATAGATTTTCTTCTTGCTTTGGACAAGGAAACAATTGACAGGCATGCTCAGCATTTAGACAAGGAAGGCATTATTATTTATAACAGCGATAAGGCCTCTCTGCAGCGAAAACAGTCAGTAGCTATAGCTATAGATAGCATTGCCAGCGAATATAAGGCTGATAAGATAATGGCTAACACGGCTTTAGTAGCCGGCTTTGGGAAAACTGTTGGTATTGACTGGCCTAGTTTGAAAAAACTTTTTAAGCAAGAGTTTAAACGATTCCAGGACTTAAACCTTAAGATAGCCCGAGCATCGTTTGAAGCGACAGAACAATTAATCACAATTAAAAAATTAAACCAAAAAGCAAAACCTCTCTTAACTGGTAACCAGGCGATTGCTCTAGGGGCAGTCAAGGCCGGTTTGAACCTCTATATTGCTTATCCGATGACGCCGGCTACGGGTATTCTCCATTGTTTAGCAGCGAAGCGAAAGGATTTGCAGGTAGCTGTGAGCCAATTAGAGAATGAGATTGCTGTTATTAATGCAGCTATCGGATCAGCTTATGCTGGCGCTCGCACTATGGTTGGTAGCTCTGGTGGTGGCTTTGCTTTAATGACAGAAGCTCTTAGTCTAGCAGCTCAAAGCGAAATACCGATTGTAATAGTGGAGAGCCAGCGGATGTCTCCGGGCAGCGGTGTACCTACCTATAATGGCCAGGGAGATTTGCTCTTTTCGTTAGCAGCTGGTCATGGAGATATTATTAGATTTGTTGTTGCTCCTGGAGATGCCGAAGAAGCTTTTTATTGGTCTGGCAAGCTGTTAAATCTTTCCTGGCAATATCAAACGCCATCGATTCTTTTAGTTGATAAGGAAGTATCAGAGAGCACGTTTAGTTTTGACGAAAGCCTTTTAGCTCAGGTCCGATATGAAAAGGCTATTTTACGACAAGATAAAAAGAAAGAGTATCTACGGTATAGAGATACCACAACAGGCATTTCTCCCTTGGCTTTCCCCGGTGAAAAGAATATCCAGGTTAAAGCAAATAGTTATGAACACGACCAAGCAGGCCTGACAGTTGAGGAGGGAGAAAAAGTAGCAGTTATGCAGGCTAAACGTTTAAGGAAGTTTCAGGCAATGGAAAAAGCAGTATCTCAAATGGATGCAGTGAATGTTTTTGGCGATAAGCAAAGCGATAAAGCCCTGATTGCTTGGGGGTCCACTAAAGGCCCGGCCAAAGAAGCAGCTGAACAATTAGGCCTAAGGATGGTTCAACCAGTTGTCCTAGAACCTTTTCCAGCCAAAGCAATGGCAAGAGCTCTCGCCGGTGTTAAAAAAATTGCCCTAGCAGAAACCAATGGCCTGGCTCAATTAGGAGAAGTCTTAGCTCGTTTTGGCATAACCGTAGATAAGAAGATATTAAAATATGATGCCCGACCTTTTCTCCCCGAGGAGATTAAGAGAGAGTTAAATCGTTTCTAATTTTTTATGGCTCAGAAAAAAATACAATTAGATACCTCAGCTAAAAAAACCTGGTGCCCGGGCTGCAGCAATTTCGGGATTTTGGCTACCCTTAAAAAGGTGATTAATAATCTTCATCAGCGAGGGACAGCTATGGAAGATATAGTTCTGGTCAGCGGTATAGGCTGTAGTTCAAAGATTATTGACTATCTTGGTCTCAATAGTTTTTCTTCTCTTCATGGACGACCCCTGGTCTCCGGAGAGGGAATAAAATTAGGCAATAAAAAATTAACTGTTATTGTCTTAGCTGGCGATGGGGGAATGTATAATGAGGGTATTGCTCACCTTGTCCATGCGGCTAAGCGGAATGTTGATATTACCCTGCTGGTTCATAACAATAGGAATTTTGCTTTAACAACCAGCCAATTTACAGCTACTTCTCCCCAAGGATTCAAAGGAGGTTCAAGCCCTGAGGGTAGTGTTGAAGAACCCTTAAACCCTTTGGCCTTGATGTTGTCTGCTCAGGCTAGCTTTATTGGCCGTGGTTATTCTTTCCGTTTAGAAGGTTTAGAACAGTTAATAAACAAGGCTGTTCGTCATCAGGGCTTTTCTTTTATTGATATTCTCCAACCTTGTATTACTTTTTTTGATACAACTGATTCCTATAACAAGAGGGTCTATGCAATGGAAGAAAAGGATTTAACTGACGAGAAGAAAGCTTTGGCAAAAATAAAAGAATGGGATTATCAAGATGAAAAAGCTAATATTCCTTTAGGTATTTTTTACAAGCAGGAGAGGCCTGTCTATGAAAATATGCTCTTAAAAGATTTAAGTTTTTCCAGGGGGGATAAAAAAATTAATTTTAAAAAGATATTAAAAGAAATCTGAAGCCATGGGTCTTATTAAGAACAAAAAAAGATTTATATTTGTTGCCCTTATAATTACTTTGGCTTTTGGGGCTCTGGCTGTTTTTTCTTACCTTCTGGGGGTTTATGTTGGAGAGAAAAATATCCTTCAGACAGCTCCTTCTCAGATAATCAATCAAGATTTAGCCAAACCAGCACAAGTTGATTTTTCTGTTTTTTGGGAAGTCTGGCGGGAGTTAGAAAGAAATTACCTGGAGGAAGGAGATTTAGATTATCAGGCAATGGTTTACGGTGCAGTATCGGGCATGGTTCAATCTCTGGGAGATCCCCATACGACCTTTTTCAGTCCTCAAGGAGCGCAGGACTTCCAACAACAGCTATCCGGTGAATACCAAGGCGTGGGCATGATTGTAGGGGTTAAAGATGAACAATTAACAATCATTTCTCCCTTTAAAGATAGCCCGGCTGACAGAGCTGGCCTCCAATCCGGTGATAAGATTATTGAAATAGGCGGTGTTTATACTAAGAATCTTTCTATTGACGAGGCAGTGACTCTTATCAAAGGAGAAGAAGGGACAACGGTTGATCTCTTGATCCAAAGAGCCCATTGGTCCCAGGCACGATTAATTACAATAACCAGAGAGATAGTTGAGATTCCTACTCTAGAATGGGAAATGAAAGAAGACAAGATTGCTCTTGTTAAAATTTATCACTTCAATGATATTTTAAATAGAGAATTTAAGGAAGCCGCTTTTGATATCCTTAAATCAGAGGCTGACAGCATAATTCTTGATGTCCGTAATAATCCCGGTGGTTATCTTGAGGTAGCTCAGGATATAGCTGGTTGGTTTTTGGAGAAAGGTGAGGTTGTTGTTTGGGAGGATGAAGGGGAAGACAGAGAACAGCAGGCCTATAACTCCGCAGGCCCAGGTAGTTTTAAATCTTTTCCTGTTGTTGTCTTAATTAATGGAGGCACTGCCTCAGGGGCTGAAATATTAGCTGGAGCCCTTAGAGACCAGAGAGGGGTCCAACTGGTAGGCGAGACTTCTTTCGGCAAAGGATCAGTCCAGAAGGCAGTTATTCTTTCAGATGGTTCTTATCTTAAGGTAACTGTAGCTAAATGGTTAACCCCGAACGGTACCACTATCAGCGAAAAAGGATTAGAGCCGGATGTTCCAATAGAAAATGAAGTAGAAGAGAACGGGGAAATAATAATTAATGACTATCAATTAGAAAAAGCGATTGAAATAATAAAAAGTTTAAGATAAAATAGTTTAAATATGAAGGTAATCTTATTACAAGACGTTAAACAGCTAGGGAATAAATACGAACTTAAAGACGTATCAGCTGGTTATGCCCGTAATTTTTTGATGCCCAGAAAATTAGCTATCTTGGCTAGTAAAGAAAAGATTGAATGGGCTAAGAAGAAAATTGCCGAAAGAGAGACGGCCGCTGAAGAAAAATTAAAAAAAGTTAGTCAATTTGCCTCACAAATGGATGGTTTGGAGGTAGTCATGCCGGTTAAAGTAGGAGAGGAGAATCAGTTATTTGAGAAAGTTAATCAGCAAAAAATAGCTGAACAGCTGGGTGAGATGGGCTATCCCATAAAGAAATCTCAGATTCTTTTAGAAAAAGCAATAGAAGAAATTGGCGAGTTCCCGGTTAAGATAAAGTTTGAACATAATCTAGAGGTAGAGATTAAGGTAATTGTAACAGCTGAAGAAAATAGTTAATCATACACGAATCAATTAAATATCCGTCTTATTATTCGTGTATTTATTTGTTATTAGATTATGGCCCGATATATATTCATTGCCGGAGGGGTGATGTCTGGGATAGGGAAAGGAGCGACAATATCCTCTATCGGAAGAATACTTAAAAGCAAGGGTTTTAAGGTAGCCCCTATCAAGATTGATCCTTATATCAATGTTGATGCTGGGACAATGAATCCTATTGAGCATGGAGAAGTTTTTGTGACCGACGATGGCACGGAAGGTGATCAGGATCTGGGTAATTATGAGAGATTTCTTGGCGAAGAGCTTAATAGCGATAATTATATGACTACCGGTCGGATCTATCAGGCTGTTATCGAAAGAGAGAGGAACTTAGAATATGATGGTAAATGTGTGGAAGTAGTACCTCATATTCCTCGGGAAGTAATTTCAAGAATAAAACGATTAGAGAAAAAAACTAAAGCTGATTTTTGCCTGATTGAAATCGGCGGGACAGTGGGGGAGTATCAAAACATTCTTTTCTTAGAAGCGGCTCGGATGCTGCGTTTAGAGCGCCCCCGGGACGTTGTTTTTATTTTGGTCAGTTATTTACCGATTCCTAAAATGATAGGCGAGATGAAGACAAAGCCTACTCAATATGCTGTACGCTCTCTTAATGCTTCCGGGATTCAGCCGGACATCATTATTGCTCGCGCCAGCGCTCCTTTAGACAAAATAAGGAAGGAAAAGATTTCTGTTTTTTGCAATGTTGCTGAAGACAGTATCATTTCAGCGCCGGATGTTAAATCAATTTATGAAATACCCGTTAATTTTGAAAAAGACAACCTGGGCAATCAAATCCTTAAAAAATTCGGCCTGCAGTCAAAGCAGAATGATCTTGAAGACTGGCGACGACTAGTAAAAAAGATTAATCACCTTAAAAAAGAAGTTAAGATAGGTATAGTCGGGAAGTATTTTAAAACAGGCAATTTTACTCTGATGGATTCTTACATCTCAGTGATTGAAGCTATTAAGCATGCTAGTTACGACCTTTCCCTTGAACCAAAAATAGTCTGGCTGTCTGCCCAGGATTATGAAAAAAATCCGAGTAAATTAAAAGTACTCAATGATTTTGATGGGATTATAGTGCCCGGTGGTTTTGGGAGTAGGGGAGTAGAAGGGAAAATAAAAGCTATTAAGTATTGCCGGGAGCATCAGATACCTTTTTTAGGACTTTGTCTAGGCATGCAATTAGCTGTGATTGAGTTTGCTCGCCATGTCGCTCATTTGAAAAAAGCAAACTCTACTGAATTTTCTAATAAATGTCAAGCACCGGTTATTGATCTGATGGAAGAGCAAAAAAAGAACCTTAAAGCAAATAAATATGGCGGGACAATGAGGTTAGGAGCTTATCCCTGTCAATTGCATCCTAGCAGTCTCGCCCGCAAACTGTATAAAGAATCTCTTGTCTCAGAAAGACATCGCCATAGATATGAATTGAACAATAAGTTCCGCAGTCTCTTAGAAGAGAAAGGAATGCTAATGGCTGGCCTTAATCCAGAACAAGATTTAGTTGAGATAATAGAGGTTCCTGCCCATCCTTTTTTCTTAGCTGTTCAATTCCATCCTGAATTTAAGTCAAAACCATTAGAACCGCATCCCTTGTTTAGGGCATTTATTAAAACCAGTGCAAAGAAAAAACACTGATTATTAACCAGTGTTTTTTAGTATTTTTAACAATTATTTTTTAGCAGGCACTATATCAACGGTCTTTGCAATCCTTTGCTTACCGTCAAAACGAGTTTTTCTTGCTGTCCTAAAACTAACCACCCCTTCTTTAGCAGCAAAGATTGTATGGTCTTTTCCTAATTTAACATTCCTGCCCGGCAAGAATTTCGTGCCCCGCTGACGAATGATAATATCACCAGTGTGTGCTGTCTGGCCTTGATATATCTTAACTCCCAGTCTTTGGGATTGTGAGTCCCTTCCTAAAGAAGTTGAACCTGCTGATTTTGTAGTTGACATAATAAACTTATGCTATCAGATATTATTAATTTTTTCAAGCATAATATTGAGAAAATAGTTTGGTTCTTAATAATCTTTTCTCTTTGTCTCTTGAGCTTTGGCTTAGGCTTCTTAAGCCATTTTTATCTTGAGAGGGAGGCTAATCTTGATATCCAAGCATCTCTTGATAATTAGTCTTTGAGAGGGTGGAACTGACGTACGGTTTTTTCAGCATAGCGGTCAGAGGTATGAACATAACGAGTAGTTGTATCTAAGGATTCATGGCCCAAGAGCGTTTGAATAGCCGCTGGATTAGCTCCATTCTCGGCTAGATAGGTGGCAAAGGCGTGTCTGATAGAGTGGCAGGAGATAGGGATGTTAATGCCCAATAATTCACGATATTTTTTAATCTTATATTGAAGATAATTGATTGATATTTTTTTATCTTCTTTTTTATTGTTTTTGCCTCTGTAAGGGATAAAGAGATAAGGAGAATCGGTGAGACCGCGCACAGTTAGGTAAGCATCAAGATGCTTGCGAGCTCTCTCTGTTAGGTAAACAAATCTTTCTTTCTTCCCTTTGCCTCTGATGAATATGCGGCCAGTTTTATCGATCTGGTTTTTCTTGAGATTGACTAATTCCGAGATTCTCATGCCAGTGGAGAAGAGCATTTCAAATATAGCGCGATTCCGGAGGGCCACTTTTTTGTTTTTTTCAAATGTAGTGGGGAATTCAATTATTTTTACTATTTCTTCAAATTCAGAGACTCGAGGATGTTTTTTAAT
>JAGYMG010000039.1 GCA_018400675.1 bacterium | reverse complement strand
ATAAACATCTCCAGTGTTACGAATTGCCTCTCTGTATATTTTTTCTTTATCTTTAAGACCAAAAGGAATTGTTTGGGCTTTTGTTTTTTGTGCCAGATCCCTAATTATTTTTTGCTCCCTGTTATATATAAAATAATTATTGCTTTTTTGATAACTTGTTATACTTTTCTTAGCTGAAAAATATTCTTTAAAATTCTTATAATAATCTAAATGGTCTGGATAGATATTAAGGAAAATACCAATGGCTGGGGATTTTTTTAGATTTTCTAATTGATGGGAAGAGAGTTCATAGACAAAAATATCTTCTTCTTTTGCCTTGAGGAGTAAAGAAAAAACAGGCTTACCGATATTGCCGATGAGATGGGATGATCGACTCGCTGCTTTAAGGATTTGATGTATCAAGGCAGCAGTAGTCCCCTTCCCTTTGGTACCGGTTACCCCAATTATTTTTCCCGGGCAATAATCAAAGAATATTTTTGTCTGGGAGGTAAGGATAGCATCCTTTTTAAGATAAGGATTAATAAGCCGTTGATTGATTCCAGGTGTTTTTATTATAACCTGATAGTTTTTAAGTCTTTTGAGGTAATCTTTGCCTAAATGGAGCTCAAGATTATTATCTGCTTGAATCAACCGCTTAGCTTCTTCTGTTAAAGATTGCAATGCTAGTGTATCGGCTATAGCTATTCTTCTTTTAGGAAATAATTTTCTTAGGCTCAGATAGTTATCTTGGCCTTCCTTACCAAAACCCAAGATCAAAATTTTTTTATCTCCAAATTTTTTTATCAGCTTCTCTTTGAGATTCATGTTTAACCGGATAATTTTATAATTACTCCCAGGATGGCCATAATCATGCCTAGAATCCAAAACCTCATAGCAATTTTAGGTTGGCTCCAGCCTTTTGCTTCCAGGTGATGGTGGATGGGGGCTGAAAGGAGAATCTTTCGGCCCAGCACCTTTTTAGCCGAGAGCTGAAGAATAACCGAACCGGCTTCTATAACCAAGAGACCGGCGATAATCGGCAGGATAAGAACGGCATCGGTTAAAAAAGCTACAGCTGTAAGGGTGGCTGTGAGGCCCATAATGCCGCTTTCTCCCATATAAAAACGGGCTGGCGGGATATTAAACCAGAGAAAGGCCAAGATAGTTCCGGCTAAAACAGCGCAGAAAGCGGCTAAATCAAATTGCATTTGAGAAAAAGCAATTACTGAAAAAGCGGCGAAGATAAAGGAAAAAGCCCCGCCAGCTAGTCCGTCAATACCGTCTATTACTCCCCCGGCCCAACAGCTCAAGTTGGTAATAATAAAAAGAGGTATATAGAACCAGCCAATATTAACATCACCCAGGAAAGGGACAAATATAGTTGTCCAGCCTAGTTTGTAGTAAAACCACCAACCGCCGATAGCTCCGATGAGTACCATAAAAAGCAAGCGTCGGGAAAATTTCATGCCGCCCCCTATATATTTTCCTTTGTCAAAAACCTGGAGCAAGTCATCGCTAAGACCCAATAGTGCAGCTGCAGCTAGGAAGCCTAAGGGCAGCCAGGTTTGGCTACGGGAAAGAAAGTTTAGTTTTTCTAACCAGACATTACCGGGCAGTATCTTGGTCAACAAAGCGAAAAGAAAAACAACTGCTAAAGCAGTGAGCCAGATGAGTATGCCTCCTAAGCGAGGGATATGTGTTTCTTTACCCTTATGGAGATTATAGAAGACTGTAGCTGCCTTGCCGTCAATAGCTTTGTTGCGAGCTTTCTTCTTCCATAATTTATTGCGATAGAGAAAGTTGGTTAAAACAGGGGTCCAGACTACTGCTAGCACAGCCGAGAAAGTAAAAAGAAACAAGATGCGGATAATTTCTATAGTGAGCATAGTTTTTATATTGATTAATATTATCTTTTAATCCAAGCGGAAGGTATAAGAATCTTTTAACCAGGCCATCATCTTTTCCATATCTTGGAAGCGTTCCTGAGAACCAAGAATGATGTTAATAAAATAGGCGTTCTCCCCCGGGGCTTCCAAGACAATGATCAAACAGCCTTGAGCTTTTTCTGTATAACCGGTTTTTCCTCCAATAATCTCTGGATAATTATATAGGAGCTTATTAGTCGTTTTTAAATAACGACCAGCTACGGTTGTTTCTGGCATAGCAAGTATCTCTAAAATCTCTGGTCTTTCCCAGAGAATATACTTTGTGATTTCAAACAGATCCCTTGCTGTTGAGTGATTAATAGCCTCAATGCCATTATCGGGATCTAAGCCGGTTGGATTCTGGAAAGCAGTATTTCTTAAATCCAGGCCAAGATTATGTTTTATCTCTAAATTCATCAGGTCTCTGAATGCACTTGGCGTCATTGCTGTCCCTGAGAGATAATTACTGGCAAAACTAAAAGCTGCATCATTACTCGATTCAATTAACATTATCTTAAGTAAATCTCTTACGGAAAGAAATTCACCCACAGAGAGATCACCCTGTTCCCCTTCTTGCTTGACTGCCTCGGGGGAGATACGAATAATATCACTCAGTTTATATATATCCAGAACAGTGAGGGCAGTTATCATTTTTGTCAAACTGGCAACAGGTCTTATTGCTTGAGGGTTCTTCTCAAAAAGAACAAATTCTTCTTTTTCAGGGTTAATATAAACAGCCAATGCGGACTCAGCTGTGATTATCAAAGGTGGACTAGCCTCTTCTCTGATTGGCTTAAAGATTATCGGTCTGGTAAAAGAGGATATATCTGCTTGAATAGCTGGATAATCGGCTATCTCTCGTTCATAGATATAGTCTTCTATCTGTAGCTGGAGTACATTAACCCCGGAGCTTAAGAAGGCGCTAAAAAAGAAAAAGAGAAAAAAGAGCTTTAAGCGCTGTATAGTTGTATTATTTTTTTTCTCCATTGTCTTTATCAATATCCAGTTTAATATGCAATTCCTTTAGTTGTGCTTCTGAGACTGGCGCTGGTGTTCCCATCATTAATCCCCTATTATCTCCTGTTTTCGGAAAGGCTATTACCTCCCTGATGTTGGGTTCCTTAAGAGCAATAGAAAGAAATCTGTCTATGCCGGGAGCAATGCCGCCGTGGGGCGGGACGCCGTATTTGAAAGCATCAAAATAGTTTTTGAATTTTTCTTTTGTTTCTTCTGGAGCATGACCCAGCACTTCAAAAACAGCAGTGAGCATCTCAAGGTCAGTAATCCTGATGCTACCGCCGCCAATTTCCCAACCATTAAGAACAAAATCATGCTGATAGGATAATATCTTTTCTGGATTTTTCTTGATTGTTGCTATCTCTTCAGTCTGAGGCTTGGTAAAAGGATGGTGCATTGCTCCCCAGCGCTTGTTCTCCTCATGCCACTCAAAGAGAGGAAAATCAGTAACGAAACAAAAAGCTAATTCATCAGGATTGTCTTTGTTGTTTCTCAAATCAGGCTTATCGCTCTTATACTTTTCCATAGCCTCTTGATAGGTTAGTCGCGGAAAAGGCTTTGTCTTTATCTTTTTTTCTGGGAAGAGGGTTTCAACGATTTTAGTATAGAGATCCTCTATCAGTTCTAAAATTTCAGCTTGGTCGACAAAAGACATTTCAATGTCTAATTGGGTGTGTTCTGCCTGTCGGTCGGCCCGAGGGTCTTCGTCTCTGAGACAGCGAGCTATCTGGAAATACCGCTCTAAGCCAGCCACCATTAAGAGCTGTTTGTACTGTTGGGGTGACTGGGGTAAGGCATAGAATTTGCCCGGTTGGAGTCTGGCCGGTACTAAGAAATCACGAGCTCCTTCGGGTGTTGATTTGGTAAGAATAGGCGTCTCTACTTCGGTAAATTCTCTCTCTTTCAAATAGGTTCGCATAAAGTAAATAACCTCCTGTCTCATTCTAAGCACTCTTTGGAGCCGTGCTCTTCTTAGGTCTAAATAACGATAAGCCAATCGTGTTTCCTCGTTAATATCATAGCCTGTCCCTTCGATTGAAAAAGGCAGCGTCTCGGCCTGACTGAAAATCTTAATTTTTTCTGCCTTTACCTCTACGCCCCCAGTTGTTATCTTAGGATTCTTCATTTTTTCCGGTCTCTTCTCTACCCGGCCAATTATCTCAATAACATACTCAGGCCTCAATGTTTCAGCCTCCTTATAGACTGTTCCATCTGATTCACTATTAAATACTACTTGAGCTAATCCCGTCTTGTCCCGTAAATCAATAAAAATAATTTTTCCATGGTCTCGGCGGGTATTGACCCACCCCGAAAGTTTAACAGTCTCCCCTACTCTCTGAGCTATTTCTTTGGTGAAAATTCTTTTCATAATTATTATTAACTTATTTTTGAACTATTATTTAGTTATTTTTATTTTAGCAAATTTTCTTTTGCCTACTTTAAGAATCATATTATCCTTGAGTTTGATTATCCCCTGCCAATCTGTCACCCTTGACTCTTTGCCTTTTTCAATTAAACTCACTCCCCCTTGGACAACTAACCTTTTAGCTGCGCTCTTAGAATTAGCTAAGCCGCTTTGAGCTATTAAATCCAAGATGGCCAAAGCAGTCTCTTTTGTTTTAAAGACAGGTATTTTAGCGGGCAGCTTCTTTTCTTTAAAGACCTGTTCGAAGTTCTTTTTTGCTTTTTCAGCCAATGCTTGATTGTAGTATAGCTTAATAATCGCCTCGGCCAGAATTGATTTTGCCTCCTTGGGGTTTATCTTTTTATTTTTCAGATTATTCATTATCCCTCTTGCCTGGGTTAGGGGTAACTGGCTAGTTAGCTTAAGATAATCCTCAACCAAAGAGTCTTTCATTGACATAATACGGCCGTAAATTTCCTCCGGGCTGTCAAGAATATTAATAACATTGCCCCAACTGGTTGACATCTTCCGGCCGTCTAGGCCGTAAAGCATTTGAGTGGTCATAATGTCTTGAGGTTGTTGGCCAAATATCCTTTGCATGGTACGGCCTACTTTTAGATTAAAGAGCTGGTCATAACCGCCTAGCTCTAAATCAGCCTTTACCATTACTGAATCATAACCCTGGAGAATAGGATATGTTAATTCATGGAGGCCAATGGGCTTAGCCTGGTCCCAACGCTCTTTAAAATTTCTTCGCTGAATCATCTGTTGACTGGTAAAATGCTTGGCGATAGCGATAAATTCTTTAAAACTTAATTTATTCAGCCATTCCGAGTTTCTGTGGATTTCGGCTTTATCTATATCCAGTATCTTGGCAGCCTGTTCTTTATAATGCTTAAGATTCTTTTCAATCTCCGCTTGGGCAAGGCCTTGGCGCATATCTTGTTTGTCAGAAGCATCGCCTACCTGGCCGGTGAAATCGCCCATAATAAAAACGATTTGGTGACCCAAATCTTGGAAAGCTCTTAATTTCCAAAGAACAATAGCCCGACCTAAATGTAGCTTGGGTCCAGTGGGATCAAATCCAAGTTTAACCCTTAACCGTTTGCCGCTCTTTAAGGTTTTAAGGAGGTGTTCTTTATCAATGATT
>JAGYMG010000038.1 GCA_018400675.1 bacterium | reverse complement strand
AAACATTTCCTCCAGATTAAGAATATTTTTTACTTCTTTTTTCTTCAAATGATTTATTAAAGATTTATCAAACTTAGGGCCATCGGGATTAAAACCATAAGGGCCATCTTCTTTAAGGCAATGGGACAAGTCACCGGAAGCAATAAGGGCATATTTTGTTTTCGGATCCATTTCCTTGTAAAATTCCTTTCCTTTTTCAAAATAAGATTGGGGTGTATTAGTACCAGTAAGCAGGTAGTCAATTTCTCCCTTAAAACCCTTAGCAATAAAATGCAAAGGCACATTAAAACCCCAGTCCGGATGGGGCGCAGCAATAACTATCCGCTCTGGTGATACTGCTTTAAAATCCTGGCTCAACTGCTGTAAACTATCCAGGGTCTGGGTGACCGCTTCTTTTTCCTTTGGACTGCCTACCCCGGGCAAGAGCAGGGGAGGGTGAGGTGATATTAAAGCACAATTAATCATATTTAAACATTACCGATATAAATATTTTTAAGGCCGACCTTTCGGCCAATTGCTTCAGCCTTTTTTAAGGTGGTGATAGGAGTGTCAGGGATTGCTGACAAACGCCAGGCAACAGAGCCAAAAAAACGACTAATATGCCAAGGTGTTTCTACTCCTAATTCTTTTTTTATAAACCGCGCCATCTCTTCCAGCACGTTTGGATCATCGTTAAGACCAGGAATCACCAGGGTAGTAATTTCTGTCCAGATTTTTTTAGACTTTAATCGCTTAAGCGTTTCTAAGACTGGCTTTAATCTGCCGCCGCAATATTTAAGATAAAAGTCATCCCGGGAGCTCTTAAGATCAATGTTAGCAGCATCCAGATAAGGTGCAACCAGCTCAAAGAGTTCCTTTGACCAAAAGCCGCTGCTTACCCAGACGTTCTTTATGCCTGCCTGCTTAGCTCGTTTCATTATTGCCAGAGCATATTCAGAAAAAGCAATCGGGTCACTATAAGTATAAGAAATACTGGGCAGGTTGTGCTGCTGGGCTAGTTCTATAATCTCTAGCGGACTGATATCTTTACCTTCAATCTTAGAATGAGTTTTTACTCGCTGGGATAGCTCCCAGTTCTGACAACTCTGGCAGCTAAACGGACAACCCACAGTAGCCAAAGAAAGTGAGTAGCTACCAGGTAGAAAATGATAGAGTGGCTTCTTCTCAATAGGATCAATATTAAGAGCAGCGACCTTGGAATAAACTAGAGAATATAATGTACCTCCCCGATTTTCTCTCACCCCGCAGATGCCTCGCTGACCAGGAGCAAGTTTACAATAGTGAGGACAATTCAAGCATTTTACTCTGTTGTCTTTTAATTTTTTGTAGAGATACGCTTCCTTCATTATTCCATTTTATCATTCTGATGAGATAAAAAAAGAAGGCGCTATTCCTTGACAGAATAGCGCTCTTTATAGAGTAATTATTATATGAGGAGTTTTTTTAATATTGCTTTTTCTTTTGATCCTTTTATTTTTTTGAAAGCCTTGTCTTGAATTTGCCTAATTCTTTCTCGGCTGAGATCAAACATCCGACCAATTTCAGCTAATGTCCAAACAACGCCGTCTCTTAGGCCAGTTCTTTTTTCTATAATTATTTTTTCCCTTGGATTAAGGTGCTTTTCTAAAAAAGCTTGGATTCTCTTTCTGTTGTCTTCTTCCTCTACCATTTGATAGCCCTTCTCTTCTGAGCCTTTGAGATCTATTAGGTGTCTGCCATCTTCATCATCATCTCCAGGATAACTATCCAGCGATACTACCAAAAAATTGTTCTCTTCCATTCTTTTTATTTCGTGCTTAGTAAATAATTTCCTTTTTAAAAGATCTCCGTCATTGGAATAACTCATTAATTCCTGACCTATCCGCTGGCTTAATTTTTTACATTGAGCAGTTAATTGGCTGTAATAAGCTGATTTTTTAATAAGCGAGCCGCCCTGTCGGGCAAAATGTTTAATGTATTGGTAAATCCAAGCAGTGGCGTACGTTGAAAATTTATAGCCTCTGCGCCAATCAAATGATTCTATTGCCCTGAGTAAGCCAAAGACTCCGTAACTAAGAATATCGCCTGGATCCAATCTAAATTCTTCCCGAAGATAATCCATTTTATCAGCTATCCGACAAACCAATCTCAAGTTCCTGACAACTATCTTGTTTCTGGCCTCAAGATTGCCTGGCTCTCTCTCTAACATTTGGAAGGCCTTTTTTTCTTCTTCTTTAGAAAAGTGGTGGGGTAGGGAAGGAAGAAAATTTTGCCCCCTCTGAGAGAAAGCTTCTCTCTTAAAAAACAAAGTTCGCATATTAAATAACCTCCTTTTTTAATGTACCTTGGCTAAATTTTAATCAGCTTTAATAAAAAAAGCAAGTAAAATTTAAAGGAATTAAAAAGGCACTATTTTTTTAAGAATAGCGCCCATTTTCAAAAGGTGACCTTATGCCTTTTGCTTTAAAAATTCGTCGGATTTTTTTCAAGGAGTTTTCTTGGAGCTGACGCACCCGTTCTCTTGTTAAACCCAACTTCTTTCCAATTGCTTGGAGAGTCATTATATTGCCATTATCTAAAAATCCATAACGGCCTTTTATAATAAACTTTTCCCTAGGCTCTAAAAAAGATAAAGCTTGGTCTATCTCTGCCTCTGACTCCTTGTTCTCAATAATAGAAGATACCGTTGGATAGTTTTTAGGGTAAAGGTATTCCAATAATTCTTTTCTTCCCCTTTCATTTTCCTCGTCGTGAGAAGGAGCAGCTGCGTTAAGAGAAACTATATTCTTTTTTGCCTTTTTTATATTCTTAACTGCAGTCTCTTTTAATCCCATTGCTTCAGCTATCTCTTTATCCTTAGGGAGAGATCTCGAGGAAAAAGCCAAGCGGACTCTTGCTCTATTAAAGCTAATAATTTTTTCTCTCATATTGCAGGGGATCCTAATAACAGACGATTGGTTAAAAATACCTCTTATGATTGCTTGTTTGATCCACCAGCTTGCTACTGTTGAAAATCTATAACCCCTGCGCCAATCAAAGCGATCAATAGCGTTCATCAGACCTATAATCCCTTCATGCCGAAGGTCTTCAATTGTCATATTACCCAGCGAGTAAAACAGAGCAATAGATCGAGCTATACTAAATACCAATCTTATGTTCCTTACAACAAGCTCTTTTTTAATTGTTCTTAATTTTTCACACTCTGACCGCTCTTCCATTTTTTCTTTCTCCTGGAATAATCTTACGATTTCTTCGTACTCAAGAGGCGGAGGTAGCGTTTGGTAAGAACCTCCTTGGCCTTTTTTTAAAAGAACATTATTCATCAGACAATACCTCCATTCTTTAATCTGATTACTTCCTAAAATAACACCATTGTCTTAATTTGTAAAGCGGGGGTTATTCTGCTATTATGAAGTATATGGAAAAGAAAAGAATTTTTTTAGCCGTAAATCTTCCCGAAGAGATAAAAAGAGAAATAAGCCAGGAGCAAGGAGAAATAGATAATCTTTTTCCCGAAGAGCTCAATCAAGATTTAATCCGCTGGACAAAGCAAGACAATGTCCACATCACACTCCTTTTCTTAGGTAACCTTAAAGAAGAGGATATATCAAGACTGAAAGAAATCGCCGAGGAAACCGCTGAACATCATGGTCGGTTTTCTTTAAAGTTAAATAAAATAGACTACGGACCACCTGGGGCAATGCCACCACGGATGATCTGGCTAGAGGTAGAAAAAAGCCAAGCATTAAAAGAGTTGGCTGAAGAAATAAAAAGAAAAACCCTCAAGGTTGGTATCCTCAAAAAAAACGACCCAAGGCCATTTTCTCCTCATATGACCTTAGCCCGTATCAGGACGTGGCAGTGGAGAAGAATAGAACCTGAAGAAAGACCGATTATCAAAAGAACCGTAGGGCACAAATTTTCAGTTCAATCAATAGAAATAATGGAAAGCAAGCTAAAGCGGGGAGGAGCCGAATATAAAATATTAGAATCATTCAATTTAAAATAATATGCTTGTTCATTTTATTGGCATTGGTGGCATTGGTATATCAGCCTTAGCCCAATATTATTTAGATCAGGGCGATCGGGTTACTGGTTCAGATTTAGCCAAATCAGCAACAATAGAGCTTTTAAGAAAAAAGGGGGCCAGGATTAAGATCGGCCAGCACAAATCCAGCAATCTCAAGGAGCAGGTGGATCTTGTTATCTATAGTCCGGCGGTGCAGAGAGATAATCCAGAATTAAAAAAAGCCCGAACGGTTAAAGAAAAGAATAAACAGTTAAAGATATTAAGTTACCCTCAAGCCCTAGGCACATTAACTAGAAAATATTTTACTATTGCTGTCTCCGGCACCCATGGCAAAAGTACGACAACGGCTATGATTGCCTTAATATTGGTTAAGGCTGGTCTGGATCCAACAGTAATTATAGGAACAAAACTAAAAGAGTTTAATTGGTCTAATTTTAGAGCCGGCAGAGGACAATATCTAATAATAGAAGCTGATGAATGGCAGGCTTCTTTTTTAAATTATCAGCCCCGGATAATTGTTTTAACTAATATTGAGAGAGAACATCTAGATTACTATAAGGATATTAACCATATTCTTGATACCTATCAGCAATATATCGCTGCTTTAGGCACAGGAGACATTTTAATATTTAATGGAGAAGATAAAAACATTAGGAAAGTGCTGGCTAGAGAGCAAGAGATACAGTCTTTAGATTTTTCTAGCCTCAAGACAAAAGAGAAATTAAAAAAGAACCTTCGGATACCAGGCCAGCATAACCTGATGAATGCTTTGGCAGCTCTAGCTACTGCTCAAACCCTCAAGATACCCTTGGAGAAAATCCTCAAGGCCCTTTCTCAATACCGGGGAGCTTGGCGGAGATTTCAAGAAAAAGAAATTTCTTTAGCAGGAAAAAAAATTAAACTAATCAGTGATTACGGCCATCATCCCAGTGAGATAAGAGCTACCCTTTCAGCAGCTCGAGAAAAATATCCTGATAAAAAGATTGTCTTATTATTCCAACCCCACCAGTATCAACGTACCTATTATCTCTTTAAGGATTTTATTGCAACCTTTAAAAATGCTCACCAGCAAGGACATTTAGATCAACTGGTTATTACTGATGTTTATGATGTAGCTGGCCGAGAAAAAAAAGGCTTAAAGAAAAAAGTTGACAGCTCCGATCTGGTTAAAGGTATTAACAAATCCTGGGCTGGCTACTTAAGAAAAAATAAATTAAAGCACTATTTGAAGAATAACAGCGACAAAGGAACAATAATGCTAGTGATGGGCGCAGGAGATATTTATGAAATAGTGGAATAAAATTCTTGACTTGGTTCGGCGAGTTTCCTAAAATATATTAAAGGTTTTAAAAAGTCGTTTTTAAAATAAGTTTAAATAATTAAAGGTTTTATTTATGGAAATAATAACAATATTTTGGATTATTGCCATTATAGCCGTCGTTGGGGTTGTCGTCTGGTATTTTATGTCAGGGAAGAAGGAATCCGGAGAAACAAAACAAGATTTTCAAGTCCCTCCAGC
>JAGYMG010000037.1 GCA_018400675.1 bacterium | reverse complement strand
CAAGAAAAAAGAAAAGAAAAAAGAAACTAGCCCAAAGGTAATTATTAAAAAAGAAGAGGCAGAAAAGAAAGAAAAGAAAAAAGCAAAAAAAAGAAATAAACCTAAAATCGAAATAACTAAAAAATCAGAGACAGTGTCTTTAAAAGAAAAAAGAAAAAAGGCTCGCCGGAGCGGTTTAGAATTAAAAAAAGCTAAGGAAGCAGCAGAGGAAGAAGAATGGGCTAATGGAGATGCAAACTGGGAGGTGCCTCCTTTTTTAAGAAAAAAATAATATTTTTGACATATCATGGAGATAAAAAAAGTAATAATCCCGGTAGCTGGTCTAGGAACGAGATTTTTACCTTTAACCAAGGTTTTATCAAAGCCCATCCTGCCTTTAGTAGATAGACCTATGGTGGCTTACATAGTTAAAGAGGCGAAGGACTCAGGGGCTGAAAAAGTTATTTTTATTGTCTCAGAAGATGAGAAGAATCTCTTGGCTTATTTTAGAAAGAACCAGAAAGTAGAGAAGATACTTAAGAAGAGGAATAAAAAAGAGCTCTTAGAAATGCTTCAGGCAGTTGATAAAGAATATGAGGGCATATCCTTTTCTAAGGTTGTCCAGAAAATTCCTCGCGGTGACGGCGATGCTATTCTTAGAGCTCAGCAGATAGTGGGAAAGAATGCCTGTGGTGTTTTGTTTGGGGACGATGTAATCAATAACAGCACGCCAGCCCTAGCCCAATTGAACGAAGTTTTTAAAACTTGTCAGAAGCCGGTTATTTGCTTAAAGCGAGTAGCTAAAGAAAATATTTCTTCTTACGGTGCCGTTAAGGTAGAAAAAATTGCCCGGCGTCTTTACAAGATTAAAGATATTATTGAAAAGCCGAAGACAGAAGCTGAGACACCTTCAGACTTAGCTATTGTTGGACGCTATATTATCACGCCTGCTGTTTTTGATTATCTGAAAAAAACAAGCCCTACTGAGAAAGGAGAAATAGTTTTAGCCAATGCTTTTAAAAAAATGCTTAAGGACGGCAAGCTAATTTATGGCTATGAAATTGAAGGAGATTGGCTTGAGTGTGGCAATAAGATTAATTGGCTGAAATCAAACGTTAAGCTCTCCTTAGAACATCCTGAATTTGGTTCTGCGATTAGACAATTTATTAAAGACTTGGAATAACTCAATGATTAAGATTAATCAAGGCATAATAAAAAAAATATATGGTGCTCGTCCTCGGACAGCCCATAAGTATGATTTTGGCTCGTTGTTAATCATCGGCGGGGGAGAGCTCTATACTGGTTCACCTACCTTGGCCGGCTTAGCTGCTTTCCGAAGTGGTGTGGATATGGTTCAAATTATTGCTCCTGAGAGAGCAGCTAATATTATTGCTGGCTTTTCTCCTGACCTAGCTGCTTATCCTTTAGCAGGGAAAATACTGACTAAAGATAATTTGAGTTCTCTCTTCTTTCTAACTGAAGCAATAAAAGAGGCAGCTCCTGATAAGGCAGCTGTTCTTATTGGAGGAGGTTTGGGCCGTTCTCAGGAGACGAAAGAAGCGGTATCAGCATATCTCAAGAAAATAGACATTAGAGCAGTAGTTGATGCTGACGCTATCCATGCTCTAGCCGATCTTTCTCATGAGGATTGGGCTGGCATCAGGAAAAAGAATTTTATCTTTACGCCTCACAGTTATGAGTTTTCTCTTTTAACTGGCCGCAAGGTTGAAGGGCTGAGTCTTGAAGAAAAAGCAATAATAGTTAAAGAAGAAGCCAAGAAGAGAGGAACAATTTTATTAAAGGGCAAGGAAGATATAATTAGTGATGGCCAGGAGATAGCTGTGAATCGATCTGGCTCAGTTTATTTAACAGTAGGCGGTACAGGTGATACCCTAGCCGGAATTGCTGCTGGTCTTTTGGCTCAAGGTCTTAATCCTTTCTTAGCCGCTCAGGGAGCTGCTTTCATTAACGGTAAAGCTGGGGAAACAGCTGCTCAAGAAAAGGGACCGGGTCTCTTGGCTAGCGACTTGATTGAATGCATCCCTAAGGTTGTTAGCAGGAAATAAACCAACTTATCTTACAATGACCGATACATCAAAAAAAAGAGATACATCAAAAAAATCATTATATGATTTGATTATTGTTGGTGGAGGTCCAGCTGGTATAACGGCGGGTATTTATGCAGCCCGAAAAAAAATGAAAACACTCTTGATTACCAAAGATTTCTTAGGCCAGACGGGTAAGACCGGGGAGGTTGATAATTATCTTGGTTATTCTCAGATAAGCGGTAGCGATTTGATGAAGAAATTTGAAGAACATCTTAAGCAATTTGATATTGAAATTTTAGATGGTCTAACGGTGACTAAGGTCAGCAAGAAAGAAAATTTTTGTGTGAGAGCGTCTGATAAAAAAGAGTTTTTCAGTACAACCGTTATTATTGCCTCGGGCAGAGACCCTCGTCCCCTGGAGATACCGGGTGAGAAAGAGTTTATTGGTAAGGGTGTTTCTTATTGTTCAATCTGTGACGCTCCTTTTTTTGAGGATAAGAAAACGGTTGTTATTGGGGCAGGTAACGCCGGTCTGGAATCAGCCTTAGACTTGGCTCAGTATGCCCAGAGTGTTTATGTCTTTGAGCGAGGGGAGGCAATGACAGCTGACGAATTGCTCCAGGAAAAGGTGGTGGCCAATAAGAAGATTGAGGTCCATCTTAATAAGGAGATGAAAAAAATAGAAGGCAACGATTTTGTCCAGTCGCTCAGTTACCAAGATTTAAAAACAAAGAGAAATTTTCAGATACCTGCTCATGGCATTTTTATTCAGATTGGCTCTATCCCAGCCACGGGGTTCCTCAAGGGATTGTGTGATTTTAACGAGCAAGACGAGATCCGGGTTGATTTTGAAAGCTGTGCCACTTCTTCTCCTGGCTTATTTGCGGCCGGAGATATTAATGATGGCCGTTGGAAACAAATTATTATTGCAGCTGGTGAAGGAGCCCGAGCCGCTCTTTCAGCTCATGATTATCTTAGAAAAAAGAAAAAATCAGATTAATGAATTATTTATATGCCAAGAGGAGAAATACAATCTGTTAAGGGAAGAGAGATTTTAGACTCTCGAGGACATCCGACCGTTGAAGCAGAAGTAGTGACAGCCGAAGGAATATTCCGAGCCTCGGTGCCCGCAGGGGCTTCGCGAGGAAAATATGAAGCAGTGGCACTAAGAGACGGGGAGAAAAGATATCTCGGTCAAGGGGTTCGGCAAGCAGTCGCTCATGTTGAGAAAATTTCCCAACAGATTAAAGGCAAGTTGCCCGAGGAGCAGGCAGTCATTGACCAGATAATGATTGATTATGATGGTAGCGCAGATAAATCAAAATTAGGGGCTAATGCTATTTTAGCTGTTTCTCTGGCCGTTGCTCGGGCTGGAGCATTTAATAGAGGGCAACCCCTTTATCAACATATTAAGGGTCTTGCCCCGGCTATTAAGGCAGAGCTGTCTTTGCCGCGTCCTTGTTTTAATGTTATCAATGGCGGTGTCCATGCTGGTAATGGTTTAGATATTCAGGAGTTTATGATTATCCCTGACCTGGGAAATTTTCAGGAGAACCTGCGCGTTGGTCAGGAAATATATCAAACACTTAAAGAAAAACTAAAAGAAGAATTTGGTCAGACAGCTATCAATTTAGGAGATGAAGGCGGTTTTGCCCCAGACCTTAGCCAAACAGAAGAGGCCTTGCATTTGATAATGGCAGCTATCAGCAAGGCCGGATATAAAGATAAAATAGAGCTGGGCTTAGATTGTGCCAGTTCAGAATTTTTTAAAGCAGGCAAATATCACTTAGAGGATAAGATAATGGGGAGAGAAGAACTCGAACAATTTTATCAAGATTTAATCAAACAATACCCCATCTTATTTTTGGAAGATCCTTTTGAAGAAAACGATTGGGCTGGTTTTGCTCAGCTCAAACAAGAAACAGAAGAGAGTGTTCTTATTATTGGTGATGATCTGACGGTGACCAATCCCAAAAGGATAAAAGAAGCTCATGAGAAAGATGCCTGCCGGGGAATAATTATTAAACCTAATCAGATAGGGACACTGACAGAAACAATAGAGGCTATTAGCCTAGCTAAAGGGTTTAATTGGCAGACAATTATTTCCCACCGTTCCGGAGACACAGCAGACAGCTTTATCGCTGATTTAGCCGTCGCTATTTCCTCTCCTTTTATAAAATCAGGGGCCCCAGCGAGAGGGGAACGGTTGGCTAAATACAATCAATTATTAAGGATTGAAGAAAAAATAAAGGGGTAAATAAATGTTTTTTAAAAGAAACAAACCAAAAATATTGTTTATAATCCTAGACGGTTTAGGGGACAGACCGATTGAAGAATTAGACAATCAAACGCCGTTAGAAGCAGCACAAACGCCTAACCTTGATCTGATGATTAGCAAGGGGATGGGCGGATTAATTGAGCCGGTCTATAAAGGTGACTTTCCTACATCTAAAGATGCTCATCTGTCTCTTTTTGGATATGATTTAGACAAGTGGAAGATGGGCCGGGGTGTTTTCGAAGTTATAGGTATAGGAATGAAAATGAGAGCAGGGGACGTAGCTCTCCGAGGAGACTTAGCCAGCGTTGATGATAAAATGATAATAAAAGACAGGCGGTCAGGTCGAATAAGAAAAACTCAGCCGTTACTAAAAGCTATTCAGGGGATAGAGATAGAAGGAGTTAAGTTTTTAATTGGGGCTGGCGTTGGCCATAGGATGGGGATAGTCATGAGGGGTCAGCATCTTTCCGAAAATATTTCTGATAATGATAAACATAATATCAATGTAGTTCCTGACAGAGTAAAACCTCTTGACGATGCTTCGGAGTCAGCCTTTACGGCCCGGATTTTAAATAAATTTTTAGAGCAAGCTCATAATATTCTTAAAGATCATCCTCTCAATAGGAAGAGAATAAAAAAAGGAAAAATGCCGGCTAATTACACCCTGGTTCGGACGGCTGGGATGATTAAGCCCATCCCCAGTTTTTGGGAAAAGTGGCAGCTAAGGGCTTGTTGTATCGCTGGAGCAGGGCTCTATAAAGGTATTGGTAAGGCCCTGGGTATGGACTTGATTAAAGTAAAAGGAGCTACAGGTAATTTTGATACTGATATTAAGGCTAAGATAAAAGCAGCTAGGAAATCACTGAAAAAATATAATTTTTGTTTTCTCCACATCAAGGCCACCGATGATTTCAGCCACGATGGTAATTATGAAGGCAAGCGTAGTTTTATTGAAAAGTTTGATAAAGAGTTGAAGCCGATTATTAATCTGAAGAAAACTATTACTGTTGTTACTGGTGATCATTGCACCCCGTGTGTCTTGAAACAACATAGCACTGACTCGATTCCTGTCTTATTATACGGTAATGGGCAGGATAAGGTTGATAGGTTTTCCGAAAGAGATTGCCAAACAGGACGCATAGGTAAGATTAAAAGTATTAATTTTATGACAGGAGTAGTAGAAATAGCTCGTCAGATAGCCGGTTACTCTTAGTCTTATTTGCATTTTCAAGATATAGTGGTAAATTTAAAATATCTTGCTCGATCAAATTAAGTTTTTTTAAATAATTTTAAAAAGAGTTTATGAATAATAAAGTAAAAAAG
>JAGYMG010000036.1 GCA_018400675.1 bacterium | reverse complement strand
CTTTTCTCCAGCAGTAAATTCAGCTTCGCTTCTTCTAACAATTTATAACTATTATCCAAATCCTCGCTCCCCGCTATCATTGGAACCATTACCCTTATATTTTTATAAAAGCTCTCGCTGTAAGCTCTTAATAAAGCTCTTAATTGGCTTAATGCATTTTTCCGGCCCTGCTGGTCATAAAAATAGTAATGACATCCTGTATATTTGCTTTCAGAAAGGCAAGGCATATCTTTATCCGGCTGTTTATCAAAAAGCCTTATAGTCAATTTTTTATCGGTCATATTGGATAACTTAAGAAAGATATCTTTTAGCTCTTCTTCACTAGGGACAGTATGGTTGCAATAAAGAAATTCAGTCCTTACCAACCCTATCCCTTCGGCTCCATTTTTGATGGCATTTTCTAAATCTTGGTCATTTACTATATTGGCAAACAAACGCACCCTTTTTCCGTCTAAAGTTACCGCTTCTTCCTCAGCCCTTTTTAGGCAAAATTGGGCCAATTCATCGAGTTGCCGGCTATGCCGGCCTGCTGCCCGCAGAGACTTCGCCGAAGGATTCACTATTATTTCGCCTTCTTCTCCGTCAACATATATAGTTTCACCCCCTTTTACTAAATCGAATATATCTTTTGAAACATTTTCTCCCCGCGGAGAAGTAACACAGACTATATTTCTGGCAGTAGCCAAAAGTATCCAATGAGTGGTGGAACCGCCTCGTTCAGATACTATGGCTTTTATCTTCGGGTACTGGCGAAGCAGGTTAGAAAGAGTGAATCCGTCTAAGATATCTTTGGTAAACAATACTGTATCTTCTTCTTTGGATTCAGCCCCGGCGAAACTTTCTTTTTCTATCTTATCAAACGCATTCAAAATTAAATACTTAAAATATCTTTCGGCTCTTTCTTTTTGACGGCTATCCTTTTTCTTTTCCAAAATACTTAAATATCTGAATATCGAATCAAATAAAATATATTCTAATCTAAGAAGTTCCTGTTCAATTCTGTTTATCTCTCTATTTTTAAAATCACTTAAAAATTTTGCCAGATACCTGTTACCTTCTCTCTCTATTTCTTTTGTCAGAATGACGGAAAGTTTTCCTGCTTTCCTAAGTTCTCTCCCCAACCTGCGCTCATGAACTGTATCTTCAATTTTTAGGCTGTAGCCCCGGGAAAGTTTTTCAATTATATAATTAATCAAAAGCGCAAGTTCACTTCCTATCTCCCGAAATTTTTCATCGGCTGATTCCTTAAGAGGGGCAACCATTGGCATTATTGTATCGGCGAGTATTTTATATATAAAGCGGGGGTTTTTATCGAACTCTTTATTTGCCTTGCCTTCAATATCATCCAACATGATAATCAATTTTTTAGCCATTTCTTGTTGTTGGTTTGTTTCTTCTCCGCTGGCCAATATAGCCTTAAACTGATTTATTACGAACTCAAAATTTTTCTTTTCTCTCCTTAATTTAATCCTTTTATCTTTTTCGCTGTCACTATGGCTAATTAATTGCTGGCGCTGGGAAAAGCTATCTAAAATTTTATTTTTTAATTCGCTTAATACCGATACTTTTATCTCATTTCTAAAGCTTTTTTTATTCTTTAGTTCTTTTGTGACTTTATCGACTACTTTTAAAAATACAGATTCTGAATTAAGGCCTGTTTTCTCTATCTCAGAAATTACTTCCTGCTCTATTCCCGTTATTTCCTTTAAATAATTATGAAAGTACCCAAAATCATCATTTGCGCTTTTTAATTTTTTTATAAAATTCTTAAAAACTTTTTTAAAGTAATCCTTCTCTTTTTCTATTATAAATTTCTTTTCTTCTCCGGTAGCATCATCCGGATAAAGTTTATTAGCAATAATATCTATATCTTCCCGAAAAAATACCATCGCCTTACCGGTTACCGCGCTCAATACGTCTTTACTGTTGCCTCGGAAAACAAGGTCTGTTTTTTTATAATTTCTTTTTACGCCGCTGGAAGAACTGTAGTCTTTGCTGCCTGAGATGCTTTTAATTTCATTTATTATCTCTTCTGCCCTCTCCCGTTTTTCATCAGGCCTATAAGTTTGTTCTAATATCGAATAATAAATTTGTGCATAAAAAGTCCTGTGCCGGCTTAAAGCTTGCGCTATTTTTTTAAAAAATACCCTGTACTTTCGGGGAGCAAAAAACATCTCCGCCTGCTCAAAAAGCGGCTGCCCGCTGCTCCAAAGATCTTTAAGAAACTTCTGATCTTCTTCGCCGAGGATATTTTTAAGATAACTGTAGATATCAAGCATAGCCGTAACCTGAAAAATAAGCACCTCCCAAAAAAAAGGCCGGCCGCTGGATAAAAGGTTAAGATAAATTATATTGGCAAGATTATCCTGGCCGCTTACCAATGTCGGCAAGTCATCGCTATAGAGGAAAAATTCGCTAAACAATTTCCTGGGAACAGAACTATCGACTATCACCGTTACATTATTATTTTTTGCCTTCCTTTGAACCATCAATTCTTGATCATTATTAGCGTAAGTAAAAAAATTATAATCATTTTCTGTTGTTATCTCTCTTATTTTTTCGTGAACTCCTTGATCGCTTCTTCCGGTCATAATAAAAAAAGTAGTATCTATACCCGCATAGCCAGGGGCCTGTTTTCTGGCCTCTTGAAAAATATTAAAATAATTCTCTAACTCATAAGTTCTGTGAGCATAGAGAAATCCCCACTCTGAAGCAATTGTTGTTTCTAACTCTTTTTGCCCCAGGGTTTTTTTAATCTTCTCCCAGCCGGGAATTTTCTTTATAATCCGCCGGCGCTCTCTTTGTATCTTCTTATCTTCCCGGGGATATTTACGACGGTAAATATTTTTAGTTTTAGGCGATACAGGGGGCATTCCCACCTCTTGGGAACCAAACCCAAAATGTAATTCTCCCGCGGAAAGAGGATCTTTTAAATTGCTGGAAAACCCTAGCTCGTATATGTATAGCTTGGTTTTTGCCCTGCCGCCGTAACTTCTTAACCAAGGGTCTCTGTTTATTTCCTCTAAGGTTCCACCTAAAACATACAAAACAGAAGCATCTTGAAAATCTATAAAATCTTCTTCTGCTTTTTCCCAAGCATTGCTCTCAACTCCTTTTGCCAATCCATAGCTTTGAGCGTCTATAATTTCCAACCCTTCGCTTTTCTGAAAATATTTTTTAAAGTCTAGGCCTTTTAAAAGTTTTGTCCGGCAGACCAACTGAAAATCTGCGCTGGTATGAAAAACAAGCCTTATTTTTTTATCGGGAAAAATTTTTTTAATCTGCTGGCCGGCATTAACTACAAACACCAGGTCCCCCATACCGGCTAAACGCTGATGAATAACAATATTTATATCCTTGATAGAATCGCTCCCAAATAAAAGATAAGGGTAATCATAACTTACCTCTTTTACAGGTTTGCTGAATTCCCAGGATAAATCTCTTGCTAAAACCTTAAGTACCTGGCCGGCAGACAAACAATTCGGACTAGCCAGGTTTAAGGCCAACACTCCATCTTCCAATATAGCTTCACTAAAATAAGCGCAAAAATCGACTATTATTTTTTTAACTTGGTAAATATTTTCATGCTTAATTAGTATATTCAAAGCAGTAAGAACTTTATCGTGGGGAAGTATTTTTCTGGCTAATCTGTCTATGTTTTCCTGATAATCATCAACAAGGATAACACTTCTTTTATCTATATGTTTTTTCAATAGAGAGGAAGAAGAATGCTCGTTTTTAATTATCAACCCCTGCTGTTTAACTGTTTCTTTGACCCATAATTCAAGAAACTTAATCTGTTTTTCGGTTTCGGATTCAATATGAACACGCAGCGTCGACATAACTCCCCAGGGCCTTATCCAAAGCATTCCCTTATTTTCTTTAAAATAGAATTTTATGCCTTCTTTTTTTTCTGTTCTTTCCACCAAAAGCATATCAAAAGCCTTAGAAAAAAGGGCGGCGGAAAAACCGGCTTCCAATTTCTCATCAAATTCTTCGGCCAACGAAATAAAATATTCCACTGCTTTATCAACCGAGCCGTTAATTACCAAATCAACCACCTTCTCCTCTTTCCGTCCGGCAAACTGTTTTATCTTCTCTAACATCCAGAATTCAATTATCCTTTTCTGAAGCTCATCTTCGGATTCGCTGTATATCCTAAAAAGCGGCTCGGTGCCCGAAGGCCTGACCGCTACCCAGCCGTTATGAGCGGCTAACTTTATCTTTACGCCACAGGTAGTATCTACTTCTTTTACTCTTTTTACCCCATAAGGCCTAAACCACAAATGAGAAATACCGTTTTCCTTTATCTCCTCTTTTAGTTTTGCGGCCAACTGATAAATTTGCCGCATAACTATTCCGTTTTTGCCTTTATATTCATCCTTCTCTTTCCCTTGGCTTGTTTTTAGATTTATATTTTTTCTGCCTTGATGCATCTTACCTACCTTAGAAATCATTTCCCGGTATAGGTCGCTTAACCGGCGGTAACGATTAGTTTTTGCGGTAATTTCCAACATTTTAAAAACAGCCGCTATGCCGTCTTTATAAGGGAGCGCTCCTTCAAGCACCGCTCCGCCGGATTCTTCAAAAGCAAGCAATACTCTTTTGCCTCCTTTGGCAAAATAATTTATCTTTTCGTTGATAAAACGATTACCCACATGAGTTTCGATTAAATTAGCGCAGGGAACACCGAAATAAGCGGCTACCTTAAAAGCCAGGTGGCTTGAAACAATACTTTTTATAATTATTGTTTCAAAAATATTCAGCTGATTTTTTATCTTCTTTTCCTTAAAGATTTGGTAAAGCATTAAAGCATAGAACTCATTCGGGCTTAACCAGTTTCCATTGTCTAAAACTACCCCGGCCCGGTCGCCGTCGCCGTCGGTAGCCAACCCTACTGCTGCGTTTTTTGCCCTTACGGTTTTTGAAAGTTCTTCTAAGTTCTCTCTGGAACTATCTAAATTTTTAAGTCCGGAAAAATCCTCTTTTTCCTCAGCGTGAATCATATAAGGCCTCAACCCTAAAGTTTTAAATAAATCTTTTGCAATTAAAGAAGAGCCGTGCAAGCAGTCGAATACAAACTTTATTTTTGAATTTTTGATAAATTCTAAATCTATTCCTACCTCTTTTTCAAGATAGCTTAAGTATTCTTCTAACGGCGCCTGAATATAATTGATAAATTCACTGTTTAATCCGGCCTCTATCCTAACTTTTTTTATTTCGGCAATATTATCCATTATCTCGGCGCTTGTCCTATCATGGGCAATGCCTAAAGTCTCTCCTTCGAAAAACTCTATCCCTCCGTAGGATAAAGGGTTATGAGAAGCGGTAAAGTTTAACATACCCATAGATTTAGTTAAATACATCGAAAACACATTTAAAGGAGTAGAAAAGGGGCGGTCGGTGAAAAAAACTTTTATCCGGTTAGCGGCAAATATTTTAGCGGATAATTCGGCGTGTTTTTTAAGAGGAGAACGCATATCATAGCCAACTACGACAGTTTTGGCTAAACCCTTGGCTTTAAGGCGGTTACTGTTTTTAATTATATATTCAGCGATTGCCTGAGCAATCAAAGCAGTCCTTCTCTGGGTAAAATCAAACCACTCGGCTCTCCAACCGGCGGTTTCAAAAGCTATTTTTTCTCTGTCCTCCGGCCT
>JAGYMG010000035.1 GCA_018400675.1 bacterium | reverse complement strand
GCAACACATCGGCAGACCTTGACTACGCGGCCACAACCTCCCTTGCTCTAAACGGAGACACAATACAAGACGCGGCCGGAAACGACGCCACGCTCACTCTTGCTGAACCCGGAGCGGCAGGCTCACTTGGTGCCAACAAGGCTCTTGTTATTGACGGAGTAGCCCCAACCCTATCCAGTGCAGCCAGGGATAGCAATACTCAGATCACGGTTACTTTAAGTGAATTAGCTGACTCAGCTACTATCACCAAGTTCAATGATGGTGGATTTAGTGTGGCTGAGACCGGGGCTCCAGCTACTACCTATACAGTCTCATCCATTGTCCCGGGAGCTACCGATGACTTGGTAGCCTTAACTGTAGCCGATATGGGAGTATCTGCTAACGAAGGAGTCACAGTAACCTATGCAACAGGCGGCAACGGAACAGTCACCGATGTGGCCGGCAATGTCTTAGCTACAGATGATACCGGTGTAGGGGTCAGCACCTGGGATATTACTGGGCCAACTATTAGCTCTGGAACAGTTAGCAGCGGCAATGTATATTTTGATCTGGCCTTTGACGAAGGAGTATATGGAGCAAGTGACGGAAGCACTGCCTTAACTTCATCCGGCCTATCCTTGACCTTTACCCAAAACAGCGGTACAGCAACTAATACTACTATATCTTCTATAAAGAAGAATGATGCCGAGACAGAGGCAGGCGCCTCTGCTCTTGCCGGCGGTGAGACAACCGTTAGGGTGTTCTTGACAGTTACCGGTACTCCTAGTGGAGCAGAGACCATTGAGGTTAAGCCAGCCGATGCCGCCTCAATCTATGATCAGATCGGCAATGCATCCGCAGGCACCGAGACCACCGGGGCTGAGAACTTAAAGGATGAATCAGCTCCCACCCTAGATACCTTAAGCCCGGCTGATGACTCAACAGGCGTGGCAATGGATTCTAATCTGGTGATCACCTTTTCTGAGGAGGTTGACGCCGGGACTGGAAATATAAACTTGTATAAGACAGAGGATGATACTTTAGTTCAGGCCTTTGACGTAACCGCAGATATCACAGGAACAGGCACTGATACCATCACCGCTGATCCTACCAGTGTCCTAGATGGCGGAACTGAGTACTACGTCTTGATAGAGGGAACTGCCTTTGATGATGCTTTGGGTAATAGTTATGCTGGAATCAGTGATAAGGCCACTTGGAATTTTACCACTGCTGATATGGTAATATGGGATGGTTCTGTGAGTACTGACTGGGATACTGCGGCTAACTGGGATTTAAGCATAACTCCTAGAAGTACTGATTCAGTAGTAATTCTTGACGTAGCCAACGGCCCCGTCTTAGGTTTAGATACCACTGTAGATGATCTTACTATCAATTCAGGGGCAACTTTAGATTTAAATGGAAACGATTTTACTGCAAATGGAACCGTCAGCAACAGCGGCACTATTATCTTAAAGGGAGGAGAGTCTGTCTCCTGGACCAACGACAATACTTCAGGTACGGTAAAATGTGAAGGTACAGGGACAATACCAGGCGGTTCATATTATAACTTAGAGCCCAATACTTCAGGTAGCTGGGACTTAGATGGTACCTTAGATGTAGATGGCACTTTTACCTTAACAAACGGCTCTTTTGATATGAATGACCAGGATATGACTGTTGCCGGTGATTTTACCCTAGAAAGTGGCACCACTTTTACTAAAGGAACAGGCACTTTAACTTTTGACGGTGATTTAAGATTTGCTGATAATACCTTCCCTCAACAGAACTTAGGCGTTGTTGAAATAGGCACTTCACCTGATACCACCACCTTAGACTCTGACATGACAGCTGATTCTCTTGTTATAAACGAAGGGGATAAACTGGAAACCAACGGTTATGACCTCTATATATCAGGCGATTTAACAGTTGCAGGTACTCTGGACGCCTCAGATGGAGATGGTGGTACCACCACTATTGATGTAGGGGGTGACTTTACAGTAACCTCAACCGGTACCTTAATAAATGTAAACAATAAGATGGCTATCACCAAGGATGCCAACAAAAAAGAAGTAACGGTTGGTGAGGTTGTAACTTATACTGTTACAATTGAAAATCCCAGCGCAAGCGATATAACAAATATCTATTTGGAGGATAAAATCCCGCCTGGATTCAAATACATAGAAGGTAAAGTTAGCCTAGATGGTTCCCAGATATCAGACCCCACCGGGAACCGGCCTTTAACCTTTAATATCGGGGATATACCAGCAGGAGATACCAAAACCCTTAAATACCAACTGGTTGTTGGGTCAGGGGTAACTTTTGGCGATTACCGCAATAGTGCCTTTGCCAAGTACTCCGGTGGGGTTATTTTGTCTAATATTGCAACTGAAGCTGTAAAAGTTGTGCCTGAACCACTTTTTGATTTAGGAACGGTAATCGGAAAAGTTTTCTGCGATAAAAACCAGAACGGCATTCAGGATAAAGGCGAAAGCCCCATACCTAATGTCCAAATTATAACCGAAGACGGAACAGTTATTACTACCGGTTTAGACGGTAAGTACCATCTGGCCGGAGTTACCCCAGGCAGGCATCTGTTTAGGTTAGATGAAAGGAGTTTTCCTGACGGGGCGCATTTGACTACCGATAAAGTGGTGATAGTTGACATTACAGAAGGGATATTAGCTAAAGTAAATTTTGGCATAAAACTACCCGAAGGGGCAAAGTTGCAAAAGACGGCTTATCAGGTAATTCAGGATAGAAACAAGCCCCGGCCTCGTTTAAACGCGGGCCTTTTCAACAGCCGCTTGGTAATAAAAGACAATGAGTTGCAGGAAAAGGCAGAATTCAGGATTTTTACCAATTACCACTTGTTCATCGAAAGCTGGAAGTTGGAGATATTGGATAAAAATACCAATCGGCCGGTAAAGGTTTTTGAAGGCAAAACAGGCAATATATTCGAGCCGATTTATTGGGACGGAAAAGATGAGCAAGGCAGCCTGATTGAAGCCGGCAGAAATTACTCTTATCTTTTAACCGTAACCGGGCCGGAAGGCAGAGAAGACCTAACCAGAGAAAAACCGATACCGGCCGAAGAATACCAGCCTGAGCCTGCCGGGAGAAAAGAAAAGCTTCCAGAAGAGGAAAGAGATGAATATAAAAATTGGCTGGTTAATCAAAACAAAATAAACAATTTAGAAACGCAAACCATACCTATAGACGGCGAAACAATAAAAATAAAAGGCCCTTATTTGGAGCCTAAAGATATAAGGATAGAAAAACGAAAAGAAAAGTAATGGCAAAATCTACGACAGTGATTTTATTAGGTTTGTTTTTGTTGATGCCGGTTGATATTTATGCCCGGGATTTGCCAAAAAACAGCCAGGATGATTATAGCCAAATAGATTTAATCATCCCCAAAGGCGAATATAATATTAAGATTCCGCGGGAAGCAACTCCGGGGAGCCCTTATGTAAAACCGGTAACTATCGGCCAAGATTATTTTTTCTTTGTAGCTATGGGTGATGCCAAAGCAGGTTATACTTTTAACAGCGGCGATATCGAGGCGGTTTCCCAAGATGATAAATTTCACGAAGGTTTTTGGGGAGAGGGAAAATTTGCTTATTACTTGAAGGGAAAAATCAAAGGCAAATACCTGATTACTTCAAGTTTCGACCTAAACCGGGATAAAAAAGAACTTTTCCGTAACCTTGACCCGGATAAATATTACCCTGTTTACGGAGATAGTTCATCGGTAGATTACAGGGCAACCAATACTCAAGGTATGTTTTATTTGTTGGTTGAGTGGGATAAATCAACTATTCTCTGGGGAAATTACCAGACTGGCCTTACCGGTACAGAATTTTCTCAATTTAACCGCAGCCTTTACGGAGCAAAGATTGATTTAGAAAGCAAAAAAAGTACAAAATTCGGCGAACCTGTTTCTAAATTTGTTGCTTTTGGCGCTAAAGCTCAGCAAAAGGCGGCTCATAACGAGTTTTTAGGTACAGGTGGCTCTCTTTATTATCTTAAAAACCAGGATGTAATTGAAGGTTCTGAAGTTATGAAGTTAGAAGTTAGGGACCAAGTTACAGGTTTAGTTTTGGCAACTTATAACTTAGAAGAAAACTCGGATTATCAAATAGATTATTCGCAGGGCCGGATCATTTTTTGGCAGCCGATAGGTTCTTTAGCCGATGCTGCCTCGATTATTTCAAATACTCTTTTAGCCGGGAATCCCGTATATGTAGTAGTAGATTATGAGTATGAGACAGAAGACAAATATGACCAAGCAACACATGGCCTGCGCCTGAAGCAGGCTTTGGGTGACTATATAACTTTAGGCGGAACTTACCTAAGCGAGGAGCTTGAGGACAAAAACTACCAATTAAAAGGAACTGACGTTACTTTGCATTTTGGCTCGAATATAAAAGTAACCGGAGAATATGCCGAAAGCAAATCGGAAAGCATGAGTTCTTTTATTTCAACTGACGGAGGCCTTACCTTTACTGAGTTGGCAACGCAAGATTCAGAGGAGGGTAAAGCTTACGGTTTAGTTACAGAAGCGTATTTTTTAGATGAAACACTTTCTTTAACTGGCTATTATAAAAAAATCGGCGATAAGTTTTCCGGACAGGCGGTTTCTTCTCAGCAAGGCAAGGAAATGTTTGGAGCAGCTGCTACTTATGATTTGGGTAGAAAAACAAGGTTTAGTTTATCCTACGATAAGCAAAAGTTGCTTGACGGCGGCAACGCCCAAACTCAGCTTCAGGTAGGGGCCCAAGAAACTCAAACCACTAAAGCCCAGTTTAGCCATGCAGCTAGTAATCGGTTAAAACTAACCGCCGAATACCAGCACCAGGAGGTAAAGGGGGCAAAAGTTGAATTTGAATCTGAGACTAACCGGGAATCTGATATATTAGCAGGACAGCTGGCTTATGAGCTGAATGAAAAAACAGAGCTTACCTTAGGCCAGCAGGTAGGAGTCAGCGGTGATGCTGTTACCCAGACTAGCTTAGGCATAAGGTCTAAGGCCCTAGACAGGCTTTCTCTGCGGGTCAAGCAGGCGGTGGGAACTGAAGGCAGCGCGACTACCGTCGGGGCTACGGTTGAGCCGGCAGTAAATAAAGGCTCAAAGCCGGGTTTTTTTAGGAATCTAGCTTTATCTACCGATTATACAAAATCTTTTTCTAATTCCGGTAAAGTAAGCGATACAGTTTCTCTGGGGGCAAATACTGCTTTGGATGAAAAGACTGAACTCCACAGCACCTATTCGGTGACTGATTCTGGTGATGAAGGCAAAACCCAGTCTTTTACCTATGGTTCAACCCGGCAAATAAATGAAAATTTAGAGTTTAGCGCTGACAGAAGTTACGCGTTAAACGGCCAGGAGAATATTTCAACAAATATCTTTGGCTTATCAGGGGACATAAGTGATAAATGGGCCGGTTCTTTTTCTTACCAAAGAGGAATTGTTCAAAACCACGACGGAAGCCAAGATAAAAGGAATGCGGTAAGCGTTGGCTTAGGTTTTGCGGATAAAGACAAAAGAACAAACAGGGCTAAAGTTAAGTTTTCTACTAAATTTGAATTTCGCCGCGATGACGGCCAAACCAATGAACGCCAGTTTTTATCTTACAGTTCGTTCGAAGGCAAGCTTAATCCAGATACTACACTTTTTGTAAAAGCTAACCTTTCCCGAACAAAAAATAGTTCATTAGATGAAACTTCCGCGGAGTATAAAGAACTTTCGCTTGGGTTTGCTTACCGGCCCATAAATTTAGACTGGCTTAACCTTTTAGCCAAATATAGTTATCTAGAAGATGATGCCCCCCAGGGCCAGGATGATATCGAAAAAGAAAGGGCCCATGTTTTATCGGGAGAG
>JAGYMG010000034.1 GCA_018400675.1 bacterium | reverse complement strand
GTTGTCCAGGAAGCACAAACACTTTGGCAAGATAAAATAGTTGACCTGATAACTCTTGACGGGATAAAGATTGTTTTTTCCGAAGGCGATTGGATATTAATGCGGCCCTCTGGCACTCAACCGGCGATTAAGCTTTATGCAGAGGTTACAGATACTAGCAAAAGAGATGGATTGCTGAGAGTGGGAAGTTCTTTGTTAGGAGTTAAAGAAAAGGCAGAAGAAGAAATTGCTAAGTTAAAACCAATAGAAAGCGGTAATCCGGATATATTTTTTAACCCGGATGTAAGCGCTTCCAAAGGTAAGTCGGCTTTTATCGGTTATGATAAGAGGTATTCACAAGAAAAGGCGGATAGCCGGACACAAGAGAATGCAGGTGAGGAGATTTTTGCGCCGGAGCAGCTAAAGGAATTAACTGGGTTCATTGAAGGAAGCAAAGATTCAGAAATCAAATATTTGGTAAGAGAGGCGTTAGAAAAACTTTCCCAAAGGAATAAAAAATTTAGATTATCTCATGATTTTGGCAGGTTTGCTAATTTTTTGAATCACACTATCTACATTGATAATTTATTTGCTGATGTTTTTGGATATTTAAGCCAAGCTGATAAAAAGGCTGATTTTTCTGATGATTTAAGGGCAAAATTTATTATATTTTTTGCAATAGTGGTCCATGAATCTTATCACAGTTCAAGAAAAGCAAAGGAGTTGCCAATTTTTACCGAAAATCTGGAAGCCGGCTTGCGGGAGTTAGAAATTTATATATTAAGCGGCCGCAAAACAAGGGAAAAAGCGGCTAATTTTATCCGGAATGAATTTGGAAAAAATTCAGAGATTTATAAAACAATCAACTCTTTATTTAAGTTAGCCGATGAATTTGATAGAGAAAAAAACGAAGATGCGTATGATTTTTACTATGAAGCTGAAGATAAAAAAGGAGAATTTTCAAAAGGTATTTTTACCGGCAAGGGAATTGGAAAATTTGTGGCTGATGTATTTATCTCTTTACGGGGGGAAAGTGTTGTTCCGGAAAAGATAAAGGATTTTTATAACTATTTATTAGACCAGGAAGATAAGGGTTATATTAATTCTTATGAGACTGGTTTTGCTGTCTACAGTATTTGTGCAAACCTTACTTTTCCCGGATATAACCAATCTTTAAAAGAAGAGTTAGAAAAAGAGTTGGCCGATGATGAGATGCGGGATACTTTGGTGGAGAGTTACCGCGAAGAAATAGAATTTGGTACAGCAGGAATTAGAGGTACTGCCTGGTTGTCTAAAGATGAAAACGGAAAAATACAATTTCTACCTGGCCCAAATAGAATTAATCCGGATACGATTGGCCGTTATACTTTAGCAGTTGCTAAATATTACCAAAAAAATAATTGGCAAAAAGATGGATTAGTTTTAGGTTTTGATGTCCGCTACGGCTCAAAGGAATTAGCGGAACTTGCTTTAGATATTTTAGAAAAAGAAGGTATCAAAATACATTATTTCAGCCAGCCGCGGCCAATATCAGAGATAGCCTCTGCTGTCTTGGAATATGGAGATTGTGGTTATATTTATGTTACTGCCTCGCATAATCCTAAAACCGATACTGGCTTTAAAATTGGCAACCAATTAGGGGCTCAGTTATTCAAAAATCAACGCGGAGCAATTGTCAGAGAAATTGCCGCAACTGATATATCTGAATTAGAGGCTTTGCCGGAAAAGAAAGAAAATGAAAATACTTGGTTCGATAAACAAAAAGAGTTTGATGCTATTTTTCAAGAAAAAGTAAAGGCTAATCTTTTTAGGCCAACAACGAAGAAAAAACTAAGAGTATTGTATGATCCTTTCTACGGGTCAGGCTCTGAGGTTCTGTTTAATCTTTTAAAAAGCTTAAATTATGATGTTGAACTTTACCAGCCGCATAGGAAATTTAACGGAAATTTTCCTGATTTAGTAGATGGAAAAGGAGAACCAATAAATCCTGATCCAGCTGAAACAGAAGCTTTGTCTCCAACCCTTGAATATGCTAGCCAGCATAATTTTGATGTAGTAGTTGCTACTGATCCGGATGCAGATAGATGCGGGATTGCTGTGCGAAACAAAGAAGGAAGATGGGAAGTTTTAAAGGCCAACGATTTATGGGCTTTATTGCTGCATATGCGGATATTAATGATGAAAGAGTTAAATAAGAAGGGGAAGCTTGCTGATAAATATCAAGATTTATTTGAGGAGGAAGGATATCTGGTTTTGACTTGGGTTACTTCGGATTTAATTGAAAAAATTGCCGAAAGCTTTGGTTTCCACACCAGAAGGCCGGCAGTAGGATTTAGTAAAATTGCTGAGACTGCCTTAGATGAAATCATTCTTCCTTTACTTTATATTGATCGTTCTTTATCAAAAAGTGATTTTGGCGATGATTATAAAAAAGATTTAAAATTATTGGCCCAACAGCTAAACTATAAAAATATAGTTGAGTTAAATAAAGCCATATTCACAAAGGCAGCCGGTACCATTTTAGCTGAGTTTGAGGAGTCTAACGGAGTTTCTTTAGGCGGCCATATTTTAGAAAAAGACGGATTATTGGCAGCTGTAGTGAGTTTAGAAGTCTTTGAATACCTAAATTCAGAAAAATTAACGGCGTGGGATGGCTTGGTGTGGATTTGGCAAGAATTTGGCTACTTTGCTTCAGTTAATATCCCTATAAAGTTTAAGGGGCCGACCGCAACGGCTCAAAAAGATAAAATAATGGCTCAGGCTGAAAAATATTACGATCGAATAAGAGAAGGTGAATCTTTCCTTTTAGCCGGCAAAGAAGTGACTGAAGCCCATCGCGGTAGAGATCTGGCCGGCTTTGACGAAGAAGGGTTTAAATTTATATTTGCTGACCAAAGTTGGCTAATTATTAGGCCTTCGGGAACGGAGGCAAAAATCCGCCTTTACGGGCAAAGCGTGACCAATAAAAGAGAATTTGAAGGCCGCAATTATCAAGATTTTATGGGGATAAAAGATAGCGAAGATAAAAAATTAAAAGAATTTGTTTTAGCGGTTCGGGACCAAATTGAAGCTGAAGCAGAAGGCAAAGAGGTTGGTTTTCAAGAAAGAATAAAGATAAACTTTCCGATTTTATTATTTGATGTAGACGGCACACTTGCCCCAAGAAAAGAAAAATTACCAGAAAGACTAGGGAAATTGCTTAATTATTTTATGGCAGAAGGGATGATTGTAGGCATAGTTACCGGTAATCCTCTGGATCAAAGACTGCGTAATCGGATAAAACCAGTTTGGGGAAATGAGAATTTAGTTATTGCTGCTAATTCCAGCACCCAACTTTTTTCTTTTGAAAGACTTATTGCCAGAGAACTTATAAGTTACCGGAAAGGTTTTGATGCAAATGCGAGAGAATTAACTACTAGTATTGTAAAAGAAATAGTTTCCGGGATAAGCGAAGGTGGATATGATCAAAAGTTAAGTGAAAAATTATCCGCTAAAGAGTTAAGTTTGCTAAAAGATATATACAGAAATAATCAACCAATGAAAATTATCCCTGCTGAGGAGTTAGATGAAGAACAAAATGCGGTATTAAGATTAGAAAATAGAATAACCAGGCTGGCCCTGAGGTGTGAAGATTTCAAGGAAAAAATGGATGAGGAAAGATCCTTAAAGATTCGGACGGCTATTGCTCAAATTATCAGAGAAAAGATGCAGGAAAATGAAAAAGCCGGAGGATATGAAGTACGGACAGAAGGCAAGACTACAATCGGGATAGGGCCGGTTGGGATAAGTAAAGCCGATGCGTTAAGGTTTATTTTTGAAAAGCATAAAGCTATGCCTGAACAAGTTGTTTATTTTGGTGATGAATTTAATCCGGAAGGAAATGATTATCCGGTTATTTCTATTTCCGGCTTACAGATTTATTCGGTAGGCAGAAAAGAAGGGCTTGTACCGGAGGTAACTCATCTTGGTAACGGTCCTCAGGCAACACTTGAGGTTTTAGAAGGTTTTAGAAAATATATTGAAAAAAATGGCATGGAGCAGGCCGGAGAATATTTTAACCAGCTTCAGGAGAAGATAAAGATTTCAAGGGTTGAAGGCAAAGAAGTTCATGAGGATCAGATACATGCTGCAATTAAATCAGCTATCTCCGGTAAGAGGTTTGCTGTATTGGGGAAAAAGATAATCGATTCTTACGGAAAATCAGAAAAAGAGGTTGAACGAATTTTAAGAGAAGATCAGCGTCTTTTAGAAGAGGCTCGTTCAGAATTCATTAGATTAAAGCCGAAATTAAAGGAAAAGATAGATATTGATAAGCTAAATTGTTATATTTTAGATCCTTTAATGCCAATTTGGCTTAAGGATAATTTTGGAAAATTGGCTATAGATTTACCTTCTTTGCCAGGGTTAGTAATCGATGACCAAAACAGGGATAAGTGTGTTTATGGGCATTGGGGTACAGGCGGAGAAAATCGGAATCATTCTACCCCTAGTCTGTATTTACCTTATGGGTTATACAGATTTTGCTTATCTAAAGGTAAAGCCGGCCGGCCGGCAATTATTGCTTTGATTATTCATGAATGGGTGGAGCTGCTGGGTTTTTCTCGCCAGGAAGCCGAAAGGTTAGAAGCTAAAATTTGCGGGGCTGCCAAAAAAGGAAAGGGCAGTTTATTAGATGATTATATCGCTGAAAGCTACAATGAATACAAACAAAAAGCAGAAAGATTTAGGCAGAGGGTAGAATCTTGGCCCGGCCCAAACGAGAAGAAAGAAGCTTATATTAAATTAATGCTGGAAGGAAGAAAATTTAGCGAAGAGACCCATATGGAACATTTTGGTATTAGCAGAAAAGAAGCAAGAGAGCAACTTAAAACTCTTTCTGCTGTAGAGAATGAAGTTGATCCTGAAAGAAAATATGCTGGGGTAGATTTTGGTTGGGAGAAAGATGAATTAGGGCGCATTAAAAAAATATATCGCCGGATGGATTTTGGTAGTTCTAAGTCAATATTTAGGACATATGATATAAGGGGAATTGCTGAGCCTGAAAAATCTAAACAAGAAGGTTATCTTTTACAGGATTTAACTCCTAAACTTGTATTTTATTTAGGCAAAACTTTAGCAAAACTTTTAGTCAAAGAACAAATAAAGGAATCAAAAGAAGAGATAACAGTGGCTATTTCTCGGGATGTCCGCAAGAGCGGCCAATGGATAAAAAAAATATTCAGCGAAGCCCTAAGATCAAGTGGGGTAAACATTGTTGATATTGGAATGGCTACCACCCCCATGCTTTATTTTTCAATAATTTATTATAATTGTAACGGTGGGACTTCAATTACCGCATCTCATAATCCGGCAGAGTTTAACGGAATGAAGCAGATTATTGATCTGACTAATATAGATACAAAACGTGATATTTGGCCGGCGCTTTTAAGCTTTGATTATATTAATTCAGAAAACTCCGGAGAGGTTAGAGAGATTAATGAAATTGAATTTCGCAAAGCCTATAAAACAATGGTTAAGGCCCATGCTGTCTTAGGTATAGATGGTTGGTTTGAGAGGATTAAAGATAAACAACGCGGCCTACCACTACAGCAAGAAATTGAAGAAATTGGAAAAGAAATTGACACTTCAAAAACAGAGGTGTTTAAAGGGTTGAAGATTGTTGTTGACCCCGGTAGTGGCGCTGCTTTTTTTGCCGGAGAGATTTTTAAAGAGTTAGGGGCTACGGTTTGGGTGCTTAATGGCGAAGCTGATGAGAAATTTCCTTCTCATGTGCCTAATCCTAATGAGCCACGGAATATGGATCAGGCGGCAGAAGCTGTATTAGAGCATGGGGCAGATTTGGGTATAGGCTATGATACTGATGGAGACAGAATCGGGATAGTTTATTTTGATCAAGCCGGCAAAAGAGTTGACTTAGAAGGTGATGATATTTTGTTGGGAATTTGTGCTTTATTAACTGAATTATTTTCTAGCAAAAAAGATTTTAATGGATATAAACCGGTTATTGTTTATGACCTAAAATGTTCACGAGCTTTAAGAGAATGTATAGAGAAGGTGTTTGGCCCGGTTCTGAAAGCGGTCAGCAAGTTGTAATCCGTTTATAACTTCTATACTCAATAACTTTGCAT
>JAGYMG010000033.1 GCA_018400675.1 bacterium | reverse complement strand
GGATAATGCCTAAAAGGAAATAATTAATAGCAGTGATCATAATTGATTAAATGGATTCAGCTTTTTTAAAATAATTGTCCTGGAGCCAGATATAGGCTTTCTGGGCGTCAAACTTACTTAAGTCCAGTCTTTCGGAATGCAAAAGGATAATGACAATGTCTCGTTCTATATTCTCTTCAGTCTCTAGACGAAAAATAAAAAGACCGTTGTAGCCTGATATTTTAATATAGCCTGTCTTGCCTCCAAGGAATGTTGGATCGTTGGCAAAAATATTCTTATTCCATAACGCCTGAATATCAAAACTTATCTCGCCAAAACTTCTTACCTCTTTGCTTTTAGTAATCTCCAGCAAGGGCGGCCGGTTATTTAAGATGTATCTGGCTAAATAAAATAAATCCTGAGCTGAAGAAAGATTCTCGGGGCTCAGCCCAGAAGTATCACCGAATGCTGTCTTTTTCATCAGAATAGATTTTCCTTTTTCCTCCATCAGTTCAGTAATTCTTTCCCGGCCGAGAAAATAACTAAGAGCTTCAGCAGCATCATTACAGGATTCCACTAAGAGCGGATAAAATAATTCTATTACCCGCAAACGCTCCCCTTTCTGGATTACTTCAGAACAGCCATAAGCCTCCAGCATTGCCTCCTGGATAAGGAGAGACTTTGTCAAATCAATGTGCTCAGCAACAACTAAAGCAGTCATTAGTTTTGTTAGGGAGGCTATCGGTAATTGTACTTGAGCATTTTTTTTCCGGAAGACATAGCCAGAGCTTAAATCAGCGATTAAATAACTATGGGCCGAGAGCTGAGGAAAGTCTGTCTCTTCAATTTCAGGATATTGGAAATCGTCATTATCCTTGTCTATAACAATAACGGGCATCCCTTTTTCGGCAAAGTTATGCACTATTGCTGCATCGTCATTTTTTAAACGGAGGCAGCCGCCAGAAACAGGAGAATCCAGTTTTTGTCCTGAGGGATAATAGGGTTCTCCGTGGATGTAATATTTCCCATAATAGTGGACGGCATAGGGCATATAGACCTTGGAGGCAACAGAATAACTTACCCTGTATTTAGCTGCCACATCGTAAAGGCCGGCAGCTGAACCGCCCCAGTGCTTAATGTCGCCCTTTGTCACAATAGGCACCTCTTGAATTAATACCCCTTGCTCATAAAGCCTGATTGCCATTGCCTCCAGATGAATCTCAATAAAATCATTTTTTTTCCTCAACTGCTTTTTTGGTTATCGCTCCAAGAGAAGGCAAGAACTCAGGCTGCTCTTCTTCGGAAACATCTAATTCTTTTAAATCAACATAGACTGGTTTTTCACTTTCACTCATCCGGCTGCGAAGAAAAAGCTGCCCCCATTCAGGAGAGAAAAATAAGGGGCTAAGCACTAAAAAAGAAGAGGCTATAATTAGAATAAAATTTCTTCTTTTCATTCCTTTATTATACTAATCGCTTTACTCTTTACAATAAAAAATCTCCCGAAGAATAAGGCGGGAGATTCTTTATTGGCTAAAAAATTAACGTCCAAAAAGACCCGTAATCCATCCCCAGATACCTCTAGCGCCTTTCTCCTCTTCGATTAATTGTTGGAGTCTATTCTGCTCTTCTTCCATATTCTCTACCTGTTCTTGAAAAATATTCTTAACCTCTTCTTCGCATCCGCATTCTTCTTTTAGCTGTTTTAGCTCTAAAATTCTTGATCTGTTCTGATTAACTACTTGCTCCATCTCTTGGACTACTTCTTGGTCAGCCCCCAGGAAAAATCTTAATATCCTGCTTCTTTCTTTTACTTTCTCTTCAGTTTCAATAGTAGCTTGAACAGCATTATCAAATTCCCGAGCTATCTCAGACACTTGGGATCCTATTCCACCAACCAAATCTTCCATAGCCAAGAGAGAATGAACGGCTAGCCTCACTTTATTTTGATTGGCATAGACCGATTCTGCCACCTTGCTCTTAAATGTAGCCATTTCTTGATTCATTTCTTGCCTTCTTTCCTGAATTACATCCCTCAAGGTAGTGGCATTATTGACTCTTTCTCTTATTTGCTGAGAAATAACAAGGTTAGTTTCTTCCCCTTGGTTCTGAATTTCTTGCCAGGTTTGAACTGCTTCTCCTTGACCACCATCTTCATTATCTCCCCCGGTCTGCCCCTGATCACCACTTTGAACGCCAGGAGCATTTTCATTTTGAGCATCAGCAATTAAGGCAAGCGAAAAGAGAGAGAACATGAAGACTAAAGAAATAACAAATATCTTTTTCATATTTTTATTTATTGTTTATTTTAAAACTCGACTTTTTTGCTGATAATTAATTATAACAAAAAATATTTTCATTTTCTAGATATCTTTTATATAATAAAATATATGAAAATAATATTAAAAAACAACAATAAATACATCCTGCGTTTTGACAGAGGAGAAGAGGTAATGGCAGGCTTAAAGGGTTTTGCTGAAGAGGAAAATATCAGATCCGCTTATTTCTATGGCCTCGGGGCTGTGAATAAAGTAAAGCTAGCCTGGTATGATGTAGAGAATAAGGAATATCAGAAAAAAGAATTCAATGATAAATTGGAGATTATTAGTCTCCTGGGCAATATAGGCTCTATGGAAAATAAGATTATTATCCACAGCCATGGCAGTTTCAGCAAGAGTAATTTTGAAACCATTGCTGGACACATTGAAGCAATGACCATTTCAGCTACCTGCGAGATAATCTTAGAAAAATTTGAAGATCCAATTAGCAGGGAATACGATCCAGAGACTGGTCTTAATTTAATGGAGTAAAGCTTCCCTGGAAGAATAATTTTTGGAAGAAAACACTCGTTTAAACCAATAGCACAGCTCGAGAAAGAGTAAGAATTATTGGTAGTGATTAAACAGTCTTCTCGATATTTTAAACAAAAACCCCGAGGGAATCGGGGTTTTTTGTTTAAAGAGAAAGCCGCTATATAACATAGCGGCTCTTGAGATTATTTCTTTTTCTTTTTCTTTGGCATTTGAGGAACGGTTAAACCGTTTTTTTACGAGAGATGACTGGATTCGACTCTCCACAGAACCTCTCTATTTTTATTATTGATTAATAAAAAATATTGTCAATAAGCTGGTTAAAAAAATATTGGAATTTCTAAGGCATCATCATTTTCGGGCAACCCTGACGGATTATCCTTTCTAAGAATGAGTGTTCCCCTGTCGCCAAACTCTGGTTGCTCAAATTCGATTGTGGCTCTAAAAGGAACAAAGTCTTCTGTCATCCAATCGTCTTGAGCCTGAGCAATAGCTTCAGCAATTATTAAGCCATCCCAATCAACTAAAACAATCGGGAAATCAGCTTCAAAATACCAATTACCCCGGGCCTCACCTGTTATAACAAGAGGACTTGATATGGTTCCTCCCATAAGTGGATTATAGACTTCTATCAAGTCATTACCAGCAATCTCAGCTAAGCGGCCATTGTTCAAGATAACTTTTTTTGTCTTTTCCAGAGAAGGCTCTGCTGACATTGATTCTCCATCCCCTCTCTCAAGATAATTAACCATAATAACATTATCCTTCAGAGATATTGATTGCGGTGATATTCTGTCTCCCAAAAAAATGCCATTGGTTCCTTGGTATCCATCTCTTATTTTAAGAGCCACCACCAAATAATAAAATGTGCCCGTGCCAGCGGAGTCATAGGAGAGGAAAAGAAGAGCGTCTTCGCGTCCGTCATTATTAATATCTCCTCTCACCACATCTCCCACAACCTGGGTTATTATTTTACTGGCTGAACCGGGAGCTACTGCTGCTTCTGAATAGCCATCTGTTAGGCTAACAGGCTCTCCTTCAATAAGATATGTGCTGTTGAGAGCATCGTCCCCCACAGGTAGACCGCTGCCTGAGGAAAGAGCAACACACTCCTCTCCATTAAAACATCTATCCTGACCACAATCGCATATTTTTATCTCATGACTGTTGTCAGGGGAACAACCGCAAGCTCCGACAATACAAAGGTTGGGGAAATCACTGGTTGATTGACAGCAAAGGGCTGTCGCAACGGTGCCCCCTGAGTAGAGGCAAGCTTCTTCTTTGTCAGGCAGTGTTTCAACAAATATTTCTCCATCCGGCGTCACACACTGACGAGGATAAGATTCTAAGACTGTATATCCTTTGGCCAAACATTCTTCAAAACTTCTGGCTATTTCTTGCTGGCCCAGTTTTTGATACTGCCAATAGATAATACCTCCTATAGCAACGAGCAAGACTACTAAAAAAATTGTGACCTTAGACATATAATCCAATAATTATTTAATTAACTCCTCCTTTATTTTACTATAAGGATTAAAAATAAAACATAGTAATTAGCCAGCTATTGACTTTTTTAGCTAATAAGCTATAATTCAATCTGTATCGTAAGTGTTCTCAGTTAATTTCTCTCTCCTTATACGAGTTAGTGTAAGTTAGAAGCCTCACGGCTTAAAAGAGAAACATTAAGGTGAGAATAGTCGGCTTACATAAATAATTCATATAAGGAAATGGCTAAAAAATTATACGTTGGCAGTCTTCCCTACAGCACTACTGAAGCAGAGTTAGAAGAGATGTTTGCCGAAGCCGGAACCGTTGAATCAGCATCTATCATTCAAGATAAGATGTCTGGTCGTTCAAAGGGTTTTGGTTTTGTGGAAATGTCTAGTGAAGATGAAGCAAAGAAAGCAGTAGAAATGTTCAACAAGAAAGAAGTAGGAGGACGGACCATTGTTGTTGATGAAGCTAAACCTATGAAACCTCGTAATGATTTTTAATCATTAGAGATTAAGGTTTATCAAAAAAAAGCAGGGGCTTTCCCCTGCTTTTTAGTTGGATTCCTTGTTTTCTCAACGCCTGCTATAAACCTTGCCCTGAATAATTTTGTGAGCCGGCCGGTTATGGATTATCTTTTTTCGGGCAAACTGCTGACCGCATCGAGGACATTTCAAATCTCCCTGGGTAAAATCCTTAACAATCATATCCTGATAGCACTTAACTAAATGACCTGGCTTGGCTTTGCGATAGTGATAGAGTAAAGCCCCGCACTGCTGACAATATATCTTTATCACCCGCATGCCTTACTCTTCTTTCTCTTCTTTCTCTTCTTTCTCTTCTGTTTCCACCTCTTTCTTAATTTCCTCAAACTCATTCTCAACTTCCTCAAGCCTCTTCCGGCTAGCTTTTAGTAAAGCTACAGCTTCCTTAACCTTTTTTAAACTCTCTTCGATATTAATCCCTTCTTGATTTTCAAACTCTTTAGCGATAAGAGAAAGTTTTTTAAGATTAGCATCTAAATTTTGGTTGTTTTCTTTAGCCATTATCTTTTTCCTTTAATTTATTAAAATCTTTAACCTTTGAATTGATTATCCCATCGATAATCCTGATTTTAAGTTCTTCTCCAATCTTAACATCTTTTACTCTTTTAATTATAGTCTTTCCTCGGGTAATAATGCTATAACCCAGCTCCAATTGTCTCTTGGGGTTATTTAACCTAACCATCCTATTGTATTCCCTAACTGCCTGACTGACTCTCAGAAGCAAAGCATCAAAACCGGCCAGACAGACTTTAAAATTATTTTCCAAAAAGTATTGCTGACTAGAAATAATATGCTTGAAATTCTGGAGACCGCTAAAAAATTGATTTTCTATTTTTTTATATTTTTCTCTAACTAAATTTTTAGCTTCAGAAGCCAAATTCGTTGTCCTGACTATCAGATTATCCGCTTCCCGGAGAACCTCCTGGTAATTATCAAAAATATCCTTCCGGGATTCTTTCAGGAGGAAACCGGCGGCCATCCAGGGCTGGTTAATAATATTGGCCACAGCTGTTGGGGTAGAAACAGACTTATCAGCAGCCATAGCGGCTAAAGGTTCGTCTTTATGGTGACCTATACCGGTTAGTACCGGCACAGGAAAGCCTGCCAGTTCCCTGACTAAATATTCGTTATTAAATGCCTGCATTGATTCCAAAGAGCCACCGCCTCGCATAATAACCAATAATTCAATGTCTTTTTTCTTGAATGTCTTTACTGACGCTAATAGGTCATTGACTGCTGCCTGACCTTCAACCCGGGAATCAATCATCTTTACGTTAAAACCATGCTGTTTCAGATTATTGGAAAAATCAGCAATAACTGCTCCCTTTAAAGAAGTAATAACTCCTATCTTCTGGACATAAGCCGGTAAAGCTCTTTTCCTTTCTTCCTCAAAAATACCTGCGGTCT
>JAGYMG010000032.1 GCA_018400675.1 bacterium | reverse complement strand
AAACTTCTCAATGCTTGTCTGTGGGTGACCGCTATGATGTTGATATTGCGCCGGCGCAATCAATCGGCATGAAGGGGTTGCTGGTAAGGTCTATGCCCGAAGTTTACGGATTAAAACACAAGTTATCCTCTAGCTCTGTCAAATCCGAGGTCTTAAACAACCACTCTCTCTTTAAAGAATCCGACCGGAAATTGGATATTGACACCTTTAATGCTTTAAGCGACAGGATAAGCATATCCGAAGGAGCAGAAGAGTTTGGGATTGGGTTCCGGGTATATAAGTTCTTCGGGCTGAACGAACCGGTGATTAAAGATAAACTGGAAGAGTTATTCGGGGAGCCGGCCAAAGAAGAGGAAAACTACCGGGCTCTTGTTTTTCAAAACAATCCGATAGCTTTGATTAAAAACCGCCCCGGAGCAGAACAGGTAATTTATACTATCTACGATGAAAGCGCCTCTCTGGAGGCGGCCGACTATAAAGTCGCTAGGTTGATAGAGGATTTTCAATTTCTAAGAGAAAGAGAAAAGCTTTCTGTAAACAGAAGAAATACGATTACCTACAGGGAGTTATCTCAGTACCACCGGCATTTAGAGGAGATGAATGAGATAATAGAAAATACCCTGCAAGGCGACAGAAAAAAAGAGTTGAAAGCCGAGTTGGAAGAAGAAGGTTTAGAAGACGCTATATTTCTTGCCGGCGGAAAAGGCTTTAGTTTATCCCTGATGGATGAAGTAGTCGATGTTCCTTTGGGCCTTACCATAAGTTCAATCGCTTATTTTAGATTTGTGGAAGCAAACCCTGAGCTTAAAGGCCTTATAGACAGGAAATTGGCCAACTTAGATACTATGGATGACCGGGCCCGCCAGGTTGCCGCCGAAGAGATACAGGCTCAGATTTTAAACTCAGAGATACCCCGTCAGATAGAAGACGAATTAATTCTTATGTATAGGCACCTAAATATTGCAAGAGCTCTCCAGGATAAAGATATCCCGACTGCGGTAGCTATAAGAAGTTCTGGAACTACCGAGGATTCGGATGTTAAAACCTGGATGCCGGTTACTACCGGTTCTCAGGCCGGGCAGGCCGATACCTATCTTAACGTCAAAGGAGAAGACGATGTGGTCGATAAGGTAAAACATTGCTGGGCCAGTCTTTTTACCGACAGAGCGATAAGCTATCGGGATGATGCGATATTTCTTATATTTACTTCAAAGATAGGCAAGGAAGAGAGCCAGCAGAGGAAGAACTACTATAAGTTATTGAAAAAGATAAAAAAATACGGGTATAAAGATTTAGCCGGCGTGTTGGCAAAATTGAAAAACCCCGGTTCTTACAATCTTAAACAGGCGTTAGAAGAGATAACCTCAAAAGAGGATAAAGCCAAAGATAGAGAGTTTTTACAGTGGTGCCGGGATGAACTCGAAGCCTCAAGAAAAGATTTCATAAGGCCGGACCGCTTAGGTATTGGGGTAGTAATGATGCAGATGGTAAAAAGTTATCTCTCCGGGGTTGCTTTTAATGTAAACCCGGCGACAAAATACGGGGCTAAAGCCAGAGCATTATGGCATGCCTACAATGGCGACTACCGGTTTGTCTATACTGACCAACAAGGAAATATTACCGGAACCAAGCCTTTAATCGTCAATTTTGAGATGAGCTTCGGCTACGGAGAGACAGTAGTAGGCGGGATGGTCGATCCGGATAAATATGTTATGGGGACCAAAGATTTTGAAAATTGGTTTATCTTAGAGAAAAAGAAAGGCACCAAAACGGTCCAGATGATAGATATCGAGGATGCCTTTAGGATCCTGGGTAAAAAAATCAGTGAAGCCCAGATAAGAAATTTAGCCGAGATTTTAGAGATGGTGGTTGCCTATGATGAAGTAAGCAAGAGTATCACCAGTATCCTGGCCGCCTATTTCCCGGCCCAGTATCTTAAAGGCGCAGAGTCGCTGGTTGATAAAGAAAGAAAAGAACGGATGAAAAATATATCTGCTTTTTTGTCGGAGAAGATAAAAGAGGCAGCAGCAGACAGTTTACTCATAGATTCGATAAAGGAAGTTTTTGAGGTATCGGAAACAGAGTCGGGTTACGGGGTAGATATCGCCACGGTAAAGAAGTTAATCAAAGAGCTTAACAATAAAGTAAGAGACGCTAAAGAAAAATCTGAAACCGGCAGCCGTAAGATAAAAGAATATTTCGGTACTGCCGCCAAAGCCGAAACCTTCCTGAAGATGGCAAGGCAGGTATGGTACAGCGCAGCCGACCGAAGCGTAGGAGACCAAGAAAGAAAAGAAATCTACAATTATCTTAAACAAGATAGTTTAACTTTTCAGAATTTAGCTTACCTCTTAAGGGCTTTAATCGATAAAAGTTTTACCACTCTTATTCTTAGCTCGGAAAAACACAAAAATACTTTTACCTTAACCGACGAAGAGCTGCATCATATCGCCAAAATGGTAGCCGAGATAGCTATCTCTTATCAAGATGACAGGGATATTGAGTTTGCTATCGAGATTGATCCGTCTGCTCCTAAAAATAAAAGAGTAAATATTATTGAAGCCGTTGCAGCTGACGGCATTATATCCGGCAACCTATACGCAAGGCTTTATAATGTCCAGGCCCGTCCTTATACCGCTAAAGTTGCCGATATTGATTTAGAGGTGCAGAGAACTGAAATAGACGACGCTTTTCTAAAATCGGAAGCTGACAAAATAAAGGTTATTGCCAGAGGAACCAAAGGAGAAAACGCGAGTGTCGGTTTTGCCTATAAATTTGACCCCAACAAGGATATCGGCTCCCAGGCTGAAAAGATAAAAGCGCTCAAAAGAGGAGAGTTTAGCTCAGAAGATATAGAGAGCATAAAATCGGCCGGCCTTAATCCCGAAAGCTATATGGGAGAAGACGGCAGGAGCCTGCCGGTTAACCTGCTTCTTGAGGAAGCCGATCCCAGCCATGATCCTCTAATGAGATTGTGCAATGCGGTTATAACCTTAAAAGGCGGAGAGACCAGCCACGCCGCCATATTCTGCCGTGAACAAGGTATCCCCGGTATCGCCGGGGTCGGCAAGCTGGATGTTGCTCACCGGCAGTGGATTGTAGCCGACGCCAATAATGGAAATATATACGATTATAACCAAACCTGGCAGGATTTTTACGAAAGGAAAAAAGATTTTCCGATAAAGTTAATAAAATTTATTATCAGGCCTTACTTAATTCCTTTCGAGGAATCGGATCCCAAGATAGGCTGGATTATGGCTGCCGAAAAAACCGCCCAGGAAGCTTCGGTGGTAATGAACGCTCCCGATGCTGCCGGTATATCCTTAGCCCGGGCCGAGTTTAAAGGAGAAGAGATAGGCATAAACGTAATTGCCGGTTATGGCTTTGACTTGGTCAAAAAAATAGTAAACGGCCAAATAAGAGAAAGTGAGCTTAATAGTTTTCAGGAAAGCATAGTTAATAAGATGTATGAACACTCCTGGCTTATTGACCAGATAAGCGACAAACTAAAAGAAGAAGGCTACCAGAGTTATTTTGAGTATGTCCAGAAGAAGTTCTATTATTTTTACAATAATTTAGGTTATGCCCTCTCTCCGGAGCAGACAAATAAAAGCAGGGCTTATGACTTTGCCCAGGATAAGGTCCAGGGGTTGATAGGCTCGGAAGTGTTTTCCTGGCCGGGGATAAATCCGCTGGTAGGCTTAAGAGGCGCTTCTTTGGAGATAAAGGAAGTTGAAAACGGAGAAGGCGGTTACCAAGAAGTATTAAGTTTTATTCTTGAAGCTTTAATAGACGCAAACGACAATACCGAAAACCAGGGCTGGTTTTATGTCTTTATCAGAACAGAAAGAGAGCTAAAGATTTTAACCGAAATCTTAGAAAAGATTGCCGCAAAAAAAGGCAAGCTTCCTAAAGAAGTCGGCTTGATGATTGAAATTCCCAGCAACGCGGTTTTTATAGAGGAGTTTTCCCGGATAGTCCTTGAGTTTAAGGAAAAAATAACTCAGCAGGGTTATCCTGTCAAGAAACTGTTTTTCTCTTTCGGGACAAACGATTACTCACACCTTGCGGCTAAGGCTGACCGGGAAGACGGCCGGATGAAGCTGAAGATACTCGATCCTAAAGCCAAAGCCGCGATAGATAAGATAAAAGAACTCGGTTACTTCTACGTAGATGACCCCGGGCAGCTGCCTCTGGTAGACGAAGGCTCGCCGGTTATGCTGAGCTTGATAGAAGAAGTGGTTAAAGCCGCCCGCAAATATGATATCCCTACCAGCCTTTGCGGCGAAGCTATAACTCAGCTTTTATCAAGAGGCAATTTCGAAGCTGCCGGAAAGATAATGAGCCTCCTAGATTCATTCGGTATCAGTATGGTAAAGATGAGGCTGCAGGCGGCTATGCTGCGTTATGATACCATGAGAATAAACGAAGAGTTGGCCGAAAGCGGCAAAAAACTTTTTTCCTTAAGCGAAAAACAGATGCAGGCAGGGGTGATAAAAGGCGATGTTGTTTTTGTATCCCGGGCTAAAGACCTAATCAGTATCCAGTTAAAAGGCAAGAAGGCAGACGATTGGGAAAAAACACAGAGTTACTTAAAATTAAACGATCCGGCTAAGCTAAGCAGGGTTGCCGGAAAGATTGTCGCTTTAACAGGCAATATCGGCTCAGTTGAAGAATTGGAAAAAGCAGGCATTGCTTGGGACCATCTCCAATATGCGCGGGCGATTATTTTGGATAATGAGATTATCAGAGAAGGCTGGGATTTATTTAATAAGGAAGTAGGGATTATAGCTCAAAGGGTAAAGGGTAAAGCCGAGTTAAAAGGCCAGGAGAAAAATTTAGACGGAAAAACTGTTACTATAGATTTTTCAACTGGCACTGTATATGAAGGCGACCTGAAAGTAACCAAAAAAGAAAGCCGGCTAAAAGGCCTTGAAGCCAGCCGAGAAGATATAGAGATAGAGCCTGTTGCTGCGGTAAAAGAAGACGCCAATGACGCGGTGTCAGCCAATTTGTTGTTTAACCCGTTGATACTCTTAGCTTATCAAGACGGAAAACTTGATGAGTTAATTTCTGGATTAGCCGAAAAAATTAAAGAATGGATAGATGAAGCCGAAAAGATAAGAGCGGTTAAAAATAAAACCGAAAGGGATTTTTTGATAAAAATTTATAAAGGCAAAGCTAAGCTTCATCCCGAGCCGGAAATCAAAAAGCTGCTTTTTTCTGTATGCAATAAACTTGCCGACGGCAAACCAGCCGCAATAGATATTGAAAATGCTTCAGCCGAATACATCAAAAAGCTTAAAGCCGATATATCAGCCGCTTTAAAAGGGTTAACCGTGAGAGAGTATATAAAGAGCAGCTTCAAATATAATATGAAGAAATCCTTAGATAGTAACCCCGACCAGTTAATTATTCATACTACCTTAAGCCTTAATCCAAAACAATTAGCGTCTTTAAGAGGCGGTTTTTTAACCGAGACCATAAATCCTAATCCTGACTATGGCTTGCTTGGCCCGGCCAGAGCTCTGTATGACTACTGGCCGATAAACAGAATTGAGCTGGATGCTTTTAAAGAGGTATTAGATAGTTATGGCAGTAACCGGTTAGGTTTACAGATAACCGACCTTAAAGGTACCCAGAGCGGGGCAGTGCTTTATATGATGATGCAGGTATTGGAAGAGATTGGGCTTGTTCCCGGCGCCGGCGGCCTTCAGGTAGGCGTAAATATATCTACTCCTTCGGATAACCTTTCTTTATCCAGGTATATCGATGAGTCGGGGATTAACTTTGTTAGCATAGATAGGAGAAAACTGGGTGGAGCCTGGCTTGGCGTAGATATCGAATGGAAAGAAGAAGAATTGGTTAGCGAGGCGGAGATAGAAAAAGTAACCGAGAAGCCGCTGAAGATAGTAAAAAAGATAATCAAAGATAAAGAAATTAAGCTGGTAAGTCTGGAAAACAAGCAGGATTCGGCGAGTTCTGCTGTAAAGGAAGGGGTTAGTTCAAGCAGTATTAAGACTGCCTATAGGAATGAGCAGGAGCGTATTTTTCAGATAAGAGATATGTTAAAAAGAATTGAGCGCGAGGCCAAAAGTAAAGATTCAGGCAATTTACCCAAAATTGTCACTATCTCTGATTTTCACGGAGAGATAAACCTCTTGCTTAAATATATAGCCGATATCATATCCCGTAACAGCGGCGGAGAAGTTAGATTGGACCATAATGTTTTTCCCGGCAAATCGATAAGCGCTCAGTTAGAGGCCCAGGGGATAGATATACAAGCTTTAGATATATCATTTTACTTTTTAGGCGACATATTAGACAGGGGGCCTTATGGGGTAAAATGTTTTAAGGCGATAGAAGAGCTGGTTAATTTAGGTGTTGCTAAATATATTACCGGCAATCACGATTTGTGGGCTTTTATCAATTTATCGGGTTTTCACCTTCCTGTATACCGCGGCTACAATTTTTACGGCCATACTGAATCTGAGGAGTTAGTCGATAAGCATTGGAATGATGATGAAATTGCAAAAGACAGGATAGGATGGTGGACTGAAAAGCTTG
>JAGYMG010000031.1 GCA_018400675.1 bacterium | reverse complement strand
TTGGACCATGGAGATCTATAATCTCACCAGCTAGAAAAAGATTGTCTATAAGTTTTGATTTCATTGTCTTCGCCTCAATCTCTTTCACAGAGACACCACCGGCAGTTATTATGGCCATATCAAAGCCTAAGAGACCTGTCGCTTCCATCTCCATATTTTTAAGGAGTCTTACCAGCCTATGACGCTCTTCTCTGGTAATTTCATTTATCTTTTTAGAGGGATCAATACCAGACAACTTAATCACGCTCTGGATAATCTTCTGGGGTAGCAGATCGTCCAAAGAATTCCTGAATAATTTATTGCTGTATTTTTTAAAGTCTGATTGGACTCTTTTATCAAGTGTCTCAAAATCCAGGGCTGGTTTTAGATCTAATACTATTTTCACTCTGCCCTTTTCTAATAATTGTCCTATACCATAGCTGAGATCTAAAACTATTGGACCGGAAATACCAAAATGAGTAAAAATCATTTCACCAAAACGGGTATCCTGCTTTTTATTATTCTGCAAGACTGTTAGTCTGACATTCTTTAAGGATAAGCCCTGGTCTTTCTTTGGCCAACTCTCTTTTATTTTTACAGGCACTAGGGCTGGCTTTGGTTTTTCTATTGTGTGTCCCATTGTCTTCAGCCAACGATAACCATCACCCGTAGAGCCCGTCCCGGGGAACGCCTTGCCACCCGTAGCAAGAATATAATTGCGGGCTGTTAGTGTTTGGCTATTGCCTAAAACAATCTTTGTTATCTTTTTATCGTCAGCAATAATCTTCTTAACTGTTTGATTGGCCATTATCCTTACCTGGCCCTGCCTCAAATAATTCAGTAAAACAACTAAGACGTCTTTGGCCTTATCGCTCTGGGGAAAAACCCTTTGACCGCGTTCAATCTTTGTTTTTAATCCTTTTTTATTAAAAAAACTAATCGTCTCCTTCACGCCGAAAATCGAGAAAGGGGATATAAGAAAACCACTTTTCCTACCGTATTCTTTAGCTAATACTCGTGGGTCAAACTCCGCCCGGGTAATATTACTCCTACCCTTAGCTGTAATAAGTAATTTCTCACCCAGTCTTTTGTTTTTCTCCAATAATAAAACAGCCGCTCCAGATTCAGCTGCTCTGCCTGCAGCTATCATCCCTGCAGGACCTCCGCCAATTACTATAACATCAAAAGTGTAGTCCATTCTTCAAAAATACATTTATTCTGAAAAAAATACAAATAGAATATTAGAAGAAAGAGTAAAGATCACAACCGAGCAAGCGATTGAAGTTTTTTCTAGAAGAGATTATCCTAAAAGAAAGATATATATGAAGAAAATAATATTTTTTATAATACTGCTAGCTATATTAGTGCCACAGCTCAGCAGGGCTAGTGGCGATTTTATTATTAATAATTTTAAAAGCGATATAGTTATTCAGCCAGACGGGAAAATAACGGTTGAAGAAAGTATTGACGTTTTCTTTTACCAACCACGACATGGCATCTACAGGGATATCCCCTATGTTTATCAATTGCCTGAAGGAGATAAGATATATACAAAGATTAAAGTAAATGATGTGACTGACGGAACAACCAGCATTGCTTACACGGTAGAGGATAATAAAGCAAATCTCAGGATAAGGATAGGTCATCCCGATAAAACCGTTTCCGGTTCTCAAAAATATTTAATACGATATTCAGTATCGGGAGCCTTAATGGCTTTTCAAGGATATGATGAATTATACTGGAATATTACTGGCAATGATTGGCTGGTGCCTATTGAAGAGTCCTCAGCCACTATCAGGTTGCCCCAAGAGGGGATAGTCCAGAGCGCCTGCTATATTGGAATATATAAGGCAACCGATTCCTGCTTAATAGATAGAATAAATGATAAGACAATCAAGTTTAGCTCACCAAGAAGGCTTTTACCCGGAGAAGGCCTAACTATAGCCTTAGGATATGAGAAAGGGATGGTACCTATCTTAACTGTTGACCCACCAAAAACATTTGCTGAAATTTTTTATACCCCGGTCACTTTAATTAGTTTTCTTTCAGTTCTGGCCATTGGGATATTTCTTGTCTTAAGACTCTGGTGGCTCAAGGGCCGTGACTATTATTATCAAAGAAAGAGTCTCCATGACCCCAACCAGAAAGAAAAAGTTATGCCTCTGGGCGCTTATGAAACAATAGGAGCAGAATACGAACCACCCTTAGGCCTCAGACCAGCTGAAATAGGGGTGATTATGGACGAACGGGCAGATACCCTGGATGTCTCAGCAACAATAGTTGATTTAGCAGTCAGAGGTTATCTAACTATCAAAGAGGTGCCTAAGAAATGGATATTTGGGACAACGGATTACCTGCTTACTAAAAAGAAAAACCCGAGAGAAGGGTTGTTGGACTATGAGAAAAAACTGCTTGACGAGTTATTCTTTGAGAAAGGAGAAATCAAGCTTTCAGAATTGAAAAATGAGTTTTATAAATCTCTGAAAAAAGTAAAGAAAGAACTATATAAAGAAATTGCCGGCAAGAAACTATTTAACGGAAATCCTGATCTTGTACGAAAGAAATATCTCCTTATAGCTACTGTTCTAACTATTTTTGCTTTTCTATGTTTCTTTATTACTGTTAGCATTCTTAATTCTCTCTTATTGGGATTTAGCTTAGGGCTTATTATCTCTGGGATATTATTTATGATTGTTTCCTTTTTTATGCCCCGAAAAACCGCCTTAGGCAGAGAAGCCTATCGTAAGGCTAGGGGTTATAAACTATTTGTTAGTGGAACAGAGAAATACAGACAGCCTTTCTTTGAAAAAGAGAACATTTTTATGGAAGTTCTTCCTTATGCAATTGTCTTTGGGGTGACTAAAAAACTGGCTAAGGCCATGGAAGACATGGACATTAAACCTCCCGAACCTACCTGGTATGTAGGAGCAGCTGCTTTTAATCCCTATCGTTTTACTAATAATATAGATAATTTCTCACGTTCCTTATCTTCAGTCATTGCTGCTGCTCCAGGAGGCAGCGGCAGCGGCGGAGGAGGATTTGCTGGCGGCGGTTTCGGCGGTGGCGGAGGCGGCAGCTGGTAAAAGAATACTTAATTAGTCTATCCTCTTATTTGACTTTCAGCCTTAATATTGTATAATTAAGGTGTTTTTAATAATTTAATAATGAAAGGAGAAGGGAATGAAAAGATTGGCTTTATTTCTCTTAGTCCTACTGATTGTTGTTGCTTTATGTTCTTGCGGAAACCAGCAAGAGAAAAATCAAGGAGTGGATGATAAAGTGAGTAATAAATGGTCGGCTTTGTTTGACGGGGCAGAAGGGATAAATTATCTCTTTGCTGTTGAATTCTGGAATTATATCTTTGCTATGAAAATTGACAAAGATGATCCAAACCTTCTAAAGGCTAAGAAAATAGCAGTCAGATTACAGGTAGAATGTTTAGCCGGAAGAATAAAAACAGGTCAGGCAGAATTTAAAAATGTGAGAATCTCTTCAGAAGATATTAAAAAAGCCTTCCAATATCTTGATATGACATATATTATTATCGCTGACATGAAAGGGGACGGAGACGGAGAGACAGTACAAAAAGAACTAGACAGATTAGGAGAAGAATATATAAACCAGCTGGGTATTTTTCTTAGAGTAAGACAAGAATATGGAATCAATTAAAAAGAGAGTAAAAAAATACTCTCTTTTTTATTAGGCTAATTCAAAAACACTTGCTTAAAAAAATAGGATCTTGCGGCCAGAATCTGATATAATAGAAATATAAATAAAACAATATAAACATGACTAAGAAAGTTCTTGTAGCTACATTAATTCTTATCCTATTAGCAGGTGTAGTCACAGCTACGGTAGTCCTTTTTCTTTTCCCTTATGAACCTACAGAGCCGCCTGTAGTAGACGAAACAGGAGCGACGGAAGAAGGACAAGAAACAGTAGTAGAAGCAAATAATCAATTTGCTTTTGACCTCTACAAGCAATTGAGTAAGAATGAGGAGGGGAATATCTTTTATTCGCCCTATAGCATCTCGGCCGCCTTGGCTATGACCTATGAAGGAGCAAAAGGAGAAACAGCTGAAGAAATACAATCTGTTTTTCATTTTCCAGAGACTAATATTCTAAGACCTAATTTTGCCGCTATCTATAATGAAATAAACGAAGAGAATAAAGAACATGAATTAAAAACAGGTAATGCCTTATGGATACAACACGATTTTCCTTTGCTGGAAGAATATATAGAAAGAGTAGAAAATTATTATGGCGGAAAAGCGGCTCTTCTGGATTTTGTCAGCGCAGTTGAACAATCAAGACAAACTATTAATAGTTTTATAGAAGAACAAACCAATGGAAAGATCGAGGATTTGATTCCAGCCGGATGTTTAAACGATATGACCAGACTGGTTCTGACTAATGCTATCTATTTCAAAGGGACCTGGCAGTGGCAGTTTGATGAAGATGATACTAGAGAAGGGATTTTTAGGATTTCGGATACTGAAACCGTAAAAACTCCCATGATGCATATGAACCCTGAAGATGTAGACCTTAATTACGCTCGAACAGAGGGTCTCCAAATATTAGAATTACCCTACAAGGGTGATAAAATATCCATGCTGATTCTGCTGCCCGAAGAAAGTCTTGAAGCAATAGAGCCCGCTTTAACAGCAGAAAAAATAGAAGAATATAAATCTCAAATGCGACCAACTGAATTAAGCTCTGTCTCTCTACCTCCGTTTGAGTTTGATACAAAGTATTTTATGAGTAATGTCTTGAGTGACTTGGGTATGCCAACCGCTTTCTTGGGTGATGCTGATTTTTCAGGCATAACCGGTCGCAAAGATTTATTTATCAGCGAGGTCATTCACCAAGCCTATGTTAATGTGGACGAAGAGGGGACAGAAGCAGCGGCAGCCACCGCTGTTGTGATGGAGTTATCTATGGCACCTATGAATGTGTTCAGAGCAGATCATCCTTTTATATTTATCATCCAGGAAAAAGACAGCGGTAACATTTTATTCTTGGGAAGAGTAACAAATCCTACAGAATAAAAAGATGTTGTTAAACGTTAGTGGAAACTTAAACCAAAAATATGTTTCAATTTTATCATAAGCTATCAAAACCAAAGAAGTTACTCTTTTTAATTGTTACAATCCCTCTTTCTGCTTTAATAGGTGCGATTGGTGGTCTATTCTTAGGCCTTATCGCAACAACTTTTATTCCTATGTCTTGTGGTGATACAGGATGCCATAATTCTTTTGAGTTGAACGGAATGGTAGGTTATGAAGCTACTGGATTCATCGGTTTTTGGGTAGGGATGATTTTAGCTCCAATATTTTATATCTTTTTTGTTCTTTCTTTGGGAAAAAAAACTAAATACTAAAAGCAGCGCATAGATAATGAATAAAATATTTCAGATTATAATTATTATAGTTATTGCTGCCTTTATATTAGGAGCTGCATTTTATTTTTTAAACATCTCTCCGGAGAAAGAAATAAAAGAAGAGCAAGGTTTTGGTGGAAAAGACAGAGAAGAAGAAACAGGAGAGACTGCAGAGAATAAAGAGGCTGAAGAGAACAAAGGGATCGAAGATAATTGGCAATGGTTAAATAATCAAGAAAAATTATATAAGTTATCAGAAGCAGAAACCAATTTAGTTTTATCTCAATTATTAGAGCGATTTCCTGACCCTCTTGAGAGATTAAAGTCTCTTGCTATCCTCCGGCTTGGCACGCCCTATCAACTAGGTTGTCTAGGAGAAGGAGCAGGTAGAGATAAAGACCCGATCTTTAGACTAGACATTACTGATTGTACTGTTTTTGTCTTAACCAACCTATCCTTGCTCCACTCTCATACTATAGACGAAGCCGAAGAAAGGATAAAGGCTTTAAATTACCATTCTAGTGATAATATAAGCTTCGAGAATCGTTTTCATTTCACGACCGATAGGAACAACAGCCTTCCTTATTTTGAAGATATCACTGAAGCAGTAGGAGAAACAAAGACTAAAACCAAAAGTGTCGTCTTAAACAAAGCAAGGGCAGGGGAGAGGTTAATAGATATCAATTGGCAAAAAGAAATAACGATTCAATACATAGCGAGTGAAGATATAAATAAAGAACTTTTTAGTAAATTACCAACCGCAGTAAATATTGCTTTCCTGAAAGAGGACGATGGAACAATAGGGCTTGATGTCAGACACGAAGCCTTTTTATTTGATAGAGCATTACTGGTCCATGCAAGCTCAGCAAAAGGCAAGGTGGTGTCCGAGAACTTTTTCGACTATTATTTTAATAAAGAGGGCAATGCCCGCTTTGATGGTATTATTCTTTTTGAGCTATATGAGTGATAAAAATAAAATCTGATTAGAGGCATTGGAAAAAAATATTAAAATCTATTTGCTGATCTTGAGCTTATTTATTCTTCTCTTTATTGTTTTTTTTATGAATCAAGGAAGCGATATAAAAAAAGTCTGTATTAATGATAATTGCTTTGAGGTTGAATCAGCTATCAGCAATGAGGAAAAAAGACAAGGCTTAATGGAGAGAGAAAGCCTGGACGAGCAAGCTGGCATGTTATTTATCTATGAGGAAGAAGCTGTCCGTTCTTTTTGGATGAAAAACATGAATTTCCCTATAGACCTTATTTGGATAAATAAAAATAAAACAATTGTGGGGATAGAAGAGAGCCTTCCTCCCTGTAAAGATAATTGTCAGCTCTATGAATCTCCTCAAGCCATTAGTGTCTTAGAAATAAAGGCCGGTTTGGCTAGTGCCTTAAAGCTGAGAACAGGGGATACGGTTGTTTTCATTAACTAGAAAGATTCAGGATCTTTTGAAGACAGAATTGAACAAAGGAA
>JAGYMG010000030.1 GCA_018400675.1 bacterium | reverse complement strand
GATTGAGTTATTAACTCAGAGGGTTAAGGACGATACAGGCATACAAGAAATTATTTTGGCTCTCAACCCTACCCTGGAAGGCCGGAATACCAGTCTCTTGATCGAAAGACGGCTCAGAGCAGCCATCCCAGCGGAGAGAGAATTAAAAACCACCCATTTGGCCTGTGGTCTGCCTAAGGGTGGCGAGTTGGAATATGCCGATGAGGAAACGATAACTTCGGCTCTAGAGAACAGGAAATGAGTTATTTCTCAATTTTAGTTATTTCTATCTGAGTAAAGGGTTGGCGATGCCCTTTTTTTACTTTGTATCGAACCTTTGGCTTGTATTTTAAAACGGTGACCTTCTTGTCTCTGTCCTGTTTAATAATCTTAGCCATTACCTTTGCCCCTTTTACTTTAGGCTGGCCTATCTCCAGCTTATTCTGTTTATCTACCAAGAACACATCGCTGAAAGAGACTTCTTTGCCCTCGTTACCGTCTATCTTTTCAATTTTTATTTTACTGCCCGGGGAAACAAGATATTGCTTACCACCAGTCTTTATTACTGCAAACATATATTTATATATCTTATAATTAGGGAAAAAGAGAATTAAGACTGCTTATTGTCTTCGCTCTTATTATTATCAGCTGATCCTGCCAATTTTTCTTTTTCTGTTGGCTCCTCTAATTCTTCTAATTTTTCAATCTTAGTTATTAATTTATCTAATCGCGTTTTAGCTCGCTCTGATGATGTTTTAGCATGATCGATGTGAGAAGTCAAGACGCTAAAATCCCGTTCAAAGTTAATTGTCTCTTGCTGAACAGTCTTCATCCCTCTTAGTATTTTCCTGGCACCTTCTTCTATCCGAGCGCCCTGGAGGCTCAAGAGAACAATCTTCAGGAAATAATTAAAGGTATTGGGAGAAACGAGATAGACTCTTTTTTGATTGGCCTGATCAAGGATTTCTAAGTATTTAGCATTAATCTCATAATAGATTTGTTCTGAAGGAATGTACATCAGGGCAAAATCCACTGTCCCCTCCCCGGGCAGAATATATTTACTAGCGATATCATTAATATGCTTTTTTATATCCCTGATAAAATCTCTTCTTGTCTGTTCTTGTGAATCTTCTTCTTTCTCCATCTTTCGAAAATTCTCCATTGGGAATTTTGCGTCAATAGGGATAATGCCCTGATTGGTCTTGATGATAGCGTCCACTATTTTGCCGTCCTGGAACTGGTACTGAAGAGAAAAATGATTTTGAGGCAGGGATTGCTCTAAGAGCTCTTTGAGAATCTGTTCACCTATATTACCTCTTAATTTTGGAGAACGAAGGAAATCCTGAAATTCTTTAATGCCTCGGCCAATCTCCTGGACGCGACCCAGCTCATAGGCCATCTGGGAATAGCCATTCTCGAATTTCTTACGGAGGTTCTCTATATCCTGCTTTATCATACCTATCTGGGGTTCTTCTTTTTCTGACTCAATGAGCTTTTGGGTTTCTCTCTTAATATAGAAGAAAGCGATGATAATCCCAATCAGGACGATGAAGAAGATTGTAAGAATAAATAATAGATCAGACATAACAAGATTAGCTTAGCATAATTTGAGAATAAACAAAAAGAAGATAAACCATTAAGAGAATAACTGCTTCCTTGCGGCTGATTCTTTTCTTTGTCTTGGAGAAGATAAAAAATAAGAAAACAGAGGCTGCTACCAACAAGAGCCCGTGGAGATAAAGGGAAAAATCAAATATCTTTAAGGGAGCAATCAGCACGGTGGTGCCTAAGACTAAAGTAGAATTGGTTATAACTGCTCCCATGAGGGCGCCCAAAAACATATTCTTGTGGTCCGTAGTAATGGTCTTAATGCCAAAGACGATTTCAGGTAAATTAGTTCCCAGAGCAACAATCAAGCTGCCGACCACGGCTAAGGGAATACCCAGAAGAATAGCAAGATAAGAAGTACTCCAGACAACACCCTCAGCGCTAAGGAGTAAAAGAGCCGCACCGCCAAAGAGTAAGCCCAGATCTTTGAGAAAGTTTTTAAAGTGCTGCCAGTCTCTTTTCATTTTATCATTAAAGACTGCTACAAATTTCTTTTGTTCTTTAAAGAGATAGTAAAAATAAGAGGCAAGCACAATGAGGAGGATAAGGCCGTCGCCTTGAGACAGCTCACCGTCAATCATAAGAAGAATGGGCAGCAGGACTATGCCTAGCGTGTACAAAGATGTTTTTTGAAAAAGAGGAATTTCTGTACTTAGACCTTTGGCTAAAAAAACACCAATAGCTATTACCAGAGTCAGATTAATAACATTAGAGCCAATAATATTGCCAAAGGATAATTCTGGCGTACCGTGGAGCGCAGAGCTGATACCAATAGAAAACTCGGGGAGGGTAGAAACAACTGCCATTAAGATAAAGGAGATAATGAATTCTTTCCATTCTAAACTTTTAGCAATACGGACCAAGGCGCCAACTACCCAGCTGGCTGACTGAGCCAATAAGAGACAGGAAATAATAAAGAGTATTAAATAAAGTATAAACAAAGAAGCCATTTTTTAGTTTAATTAGTTTTGAGTCTGATGTCTGACAATAAAGTAATGCTTGGTTATTTCAATAAAGATAAGGTTTATAAGACCCAAGCCCAGAATAATATACCAATCAAACAAGGATAAAGGTACTGTCTTCAAGAGGTAGTGGAAGAAGGGCAGATATATGGCAGCGATAAGAGTTAAAAAGGAAAAAATCCAGACAATTACTAAGTGCTTATTAGAGAAAATATTAATATGCCAGATATTCTTCCTTAGGCTTTTGCAGGAAAAGATATAAAAAATAGAATCTATGGTTAAAGCAGCAAAAATCATTGTCCGGACATAGCTAATATCATGGTTTGCATTCCAGAGCCAAAGGAAAAGCCCGATAAGGATAACATCGGTGATAAGACCGATAATAAAAATAATAGCTTTCATCTCCTTGGTCAGGAGAGGGATATTGTGACCATAGGGTTTTTGTTTCATAATATCCTTTTCTCCGGGCTCAAAGGCTAAAGCAACGCTGGGCAAACCGTCTTCAATAAGATTAACCCATAATATCTGGACAGCACTAATGGCCAGAGGGAGACCAGCAATGATACTGGTCCCAATCAAAATAATTTCTGTAAAACTATCTGAGAGAAGGTATGTTATTGATTTGCGAATATTATCAACTATCTTTCTCCCCTCTTCTACGGCAGCAACAATAATTGAAAAATTATCATTAAGGAGAATAAGGTCAGAAACCTCCTTGGCAACGTCTGTTCCAGAACCAAGAGAAACACCAATATCAGCCCTTTTTAATGCCGGACTGTCATTGATGCCATCACCGGTCATAGCTACCACTTCATTTTTATCTTGCCAAACACTAATAATTCTTAATTTATGACGGGGTTCTACTCGGGCATAGACGTCAATATTCTTTAATCTTTTCTCAAGCTCTTTATCGGATAGTTTATCTAAGTCTTTACCCTCAATGACATTTTTTGCTCCAACCCTCAACCCCAATTCCTTGGCTACAGCTGAGGCCGTTAAGAGATGGTCACCAGTGACAATAACCGGACGCATGCCTGCCTGGCGGCAAATCCTAAAAGCTTCCTTAGCTTCTTTACGGAGCGGATCTTTAAAACCAATAAAACCGACAAAATTTAAGTCCTTAATTTCGGGAAACTCTCCTTGGCTGTTTTTACGCAATACGTCTGAGACTTGGCTGGCATCAATTTCTTTATAGGCTAAACCAATAACGCGCAGACCCTGGCTGGTCATTGTTGCTAAGTCGTTATTAAACCCTTTCTTTTCTTGGGATAGATTAATAATTTTTTCAGGGGCTCCAGAAAGCATTAAGATGTATTTCCCCTCTTCTGTTGATTCACGGAGACTAGCAATAAATTTATTTTGAGAATCAAAAGGAATTTCATCTATCTTAAGGTATTCTTTTTCTAGCTCTGGCTTAAAGATGTGTGCTGCTTCACCAGCTAATAATAATGCTTTATCAGTTGGCCGTCCTCTTATTTTCCATTCTTCTTTCTTGACTTCAGGGTTTTCAATAAATGCTTCATTGGCTAAGACAGCAATTTTCAGAGCCATTGTTTTATCCTCAGCCCTGATATCAGCCACAGCCATTTTCCCTTGGGTGAGGGTTAAGGTTTTATCAGTACAAATAACCGACGTGCTACCCAGGGTTTCGGCTGAAGCCAATTTTCGCACTAACCCTTTCTTTCTTAGAATGGTCTGCATGCCGAGAGCCATAATAACCGTAGTCGCTATTGGTAGCCCTTCAGGAATAGCAGCTACAGCAACAGCTACAGCTGTCAAAAACATCTCTTTAAAATCCTGGCCAGCCGCTATGCCCAGGATAAAAATAAACAGAGCTATTAAGGCGATAACAAAACCAATAAGTTGAGAGAATCTATTGATCTTTTTCTGATAGGGTGTTTTTTCTTCCTTAGTTTCTTTTACTAATTGAGCTACCCTGCCAATCTCAGTCTTGGCTCCAATTGCTGTGACTATTGCTCTACCCTCACCTTCTTCTACTGTTGTCCCTAGATAGACCATATTCTCCCTGTCAGCCACTGATAAGTCTTTATTAAGCGGCAGGGATGTCTTTTCAGCTGTCAGCCATTCTCCAGTAAGAGGGGCTTCATTGACTTTAAGATTAGAGCTAAAGATAACCCTAGCGTCAGCTGGCACCTTATCACCTGCTTTTAATTCAACAAGATCACCAGGTACTAATAATTCCTGATTTATTTCTCTTTCCCGGCCCTCACGGAAACAAAAAGCCTTAATCTTGAGCACCTGCTTTAGTTTGCTTAAGGCATCAGAGGCTTTATTCTCCTGGAAAAAGCCAACCGCTGTATTCAAAGCCACGGCTAAGAAAATAACCGCGGCATCAGCAAACTCTTTGAGGACAATTGTAATTAGGCCAGCAATAACCAAAATATAGACCAAAGGACTCTTGAATTGGTCCAAGAATATTTCCTTCTTTGTGATGGGTTTCCCTTCAGGAATTTTATTAATGCCGAACTCTTTTCTTCTGGCTGTTGCCTCTTCTTCGCTAAGACCATTCTCTAAATCTGACTCCAATAGTGCAACCATCTTGTCTACATCAAGCGTGTGCCAAAGATTTTTTTCCTCGTTTAACATATTGTTTAATTCTAATAAAAAACAAGGAGTAATTAAAGTCCTTGTTTTTCCCTTGGTGGCCTTATCGGGAGTCGAACCCGAATTCCCACTGTGAGAGAGTGATGTCCTAAACCATTAGACGATAAGGCCGAGTGCTGATATTTTAACATAAACAGCCGAAAAGTAAAATTAGTTTTGATAGTCAGGCAATATTTTCCAGTAGTCAATAATATATTTGGCTACTTTTCTAAAGGTAGGGGCAGCAGAATATTCAGCTGTGGTGACGTCCTTAGGGTTGTCTAACTTCACTAAAATGAGTACCTGGGGGTTCATAGCCGGCAGATAGCCAATAAAATTCTGAATTGTTTTATCTTCGTAATAACCTCCCTCGGGAGAAGGTATCTGAGCTGTTCCTGTTTTTCCAGCAATATAATAACCGTCAATCTTGGCTCTTTTAGCATAGCGGTTTTCAATAACGTTAACCAGCATAGAAGAAATTTTAGCTGAGGTTTTTTCACTAATCACTCTTCTTTGTAGTTGAGGTTCGATTATTTTTTCCTCCTCTCCTTTAACTATTTTCTCAACGATATAGGGCTTCATTAGATTACCGCCATTGGCGATAGCTCCGAAAGCCCGGATTAGCTGGATAGGGGTGATTTCAATGCCCTGGCCAAAAGAAGCAGTAGCAAAATCCCGAGCATATCCATTCTTAAGATTTTTATTAAAGGAAAATTCTTCTCCCTGAAGATCTATGCCTGTTTTTTCAAAAAGACCAAATTGTTCTAAAAGATTAAGAAAATTCTCATTGCCTAGTTCTTGTTGAACAAAGACGCTGCCCGTATTAATTGAGTTTTCCAATACCTGGGTCATTGTTTGTTCGCCCCAAACTCTTTCCTGATAATTATAAATCGGTGGACCGCCCACCCTAACTACACCTTCGTCTATATAGGTGCTTTCTGGAGTTACTAAATCCATATCCAGAGCTCCGGCCATGGTAATGGGTTTAAAAACCGAACCTGGTTCAAATAGTTTCTGAGTAACGCTGTTGCGAAACAAATCCAGATCTTCCTTTTCTTCGTAGCGATTAGGATTAAAACTGGGGAAATGAGCCAAGGCTAATATCTTGCCTGTATTGGGTTCAGAGACAATAATCTGGCCAGCATCAATATCCCACTCTTCCTTTGCTGCCAGCAAAGCCTTTTCAGCCATATACTGGATATTATTGTCTAAGGTTAAAAAAAGATCAGCTCCTTGTTTTGCTTCCTGATAATCGCTATCGCCTGAGAAGAGAGCTGAATAACCCAGAGGGGATGTTTCTTCTTGCTCCAAACCCCTCAAGCCTTTTAATAAGTTGTTGTAATATCCTTCTAAGCCGTATTGGCCTATATTCTCATCGTTGACAAATCCGATAACAGGAGCAGCAAATTCTTCTTGGGGGTAGAACCTTTTCTTAATATGGTCGGGGTAGACACCTCTAATACCTTCTCCATTGTTAGCCTGGCTAATTTGCTGAAAGCCTGATTCACCTACTTCTTCCTTAATCGTTCTTCCTTCCTGCAGTTTCTCCATAATTGATTCGGCGGATTGGTTAAAAACCTGGCTTAAGAAATTAGCTGTTTCTTCTTTATCTGCTATTTTTTCTGGGAAAATATAAACAATCCATTTATCTACATTCTGACTAAGTATAATATCCCCGTTCTTTAAAAAAAAATTGCCTCGGTCGCCAACTGATTCTTCAAGTTTCTTTTGTTGATAAACTGCTGATGCACTTTGATCCTCAACTTT
>JAGYMG010000003.1 GCA_018400675.1 bacterium | reverse complement strand
TGAGAAAGCCTTAAGTTTTTTTGAGGGAGAATTGAGGAAGATAAGAACTTCTATGTTTTCTCCTTCCCTTATAGAGGATATTAAGGTTAATCTGGAAGGGACTGAGGTAACTATTAAGGAATTAGCAGCTGTTTCTCTGCTGTCACCCCGGGAAATGTCTATCCAACCCTGGGATAAATCCTATATCCAGCCTATCGAGAAAGCAATCAGTGATTCCAGCCTCGGAATTAACCCTATTACCAGTAAGGATAATATCCGCTTATCAGCACCGGCTGTTTCAGAAGAGTATCGGGATGATTTACTAAGGAATCTTTCTGGTAAGCAGGAGAACGCCCGAAAAACAATTAGACATTTTCGAGAAGAGGCCTGGGACAAAATACAGGAAAACTGCAAACAGGGCTTGATCAGCGAAGATGACAAATTTCGGGCTAAGGACGAACTCCAAGAATTCGTTGACCAGTATAAGGATAAGATTAGTCAAATAGCTGAAGCGAAAAAAAGAGAAATAGAAGGCAAATAAAATGATTACAAGTATTCTTATAATAATATTTTCTCTTGTTGGATTGATAACACTTCATGAGTTGGGTCATTTTTTGGTGGCTAAGAAGTTTGGAGTGGCTGTCGACGAATTTGGCATTGGTTACCCGCCCAGGATATTTGCTAAGAAGATGGGTGATACAGTCTATTCTTTTAATCTTTTGCCCTTTGGGGCTTTTGTAAAAATAAAAGGAGAGGAAGGGTCTGTTGAACATTCTCAGAGTTTTTCAGAAAAACCAATTTGGCAACGGGCGCTTATTCTTATCGGAGGAGTAGTCTCTACGTGGATTATAGGTGCTGTGCTTTTAAGTTTTATTGCCTTCTACTGGGGTATTCCTACAGCTGTGCCTGATGATCTAGTCACCAGCGAAGAAAGTTCGGTAGCTATACTTTATGTGGAAGAAGGTTCACCGGCTGACAAGGCTGGCATTGAGGTGGGGGATGAAATACTTAATTTTGAGAAAATAAGGAAATTCCAAGATTTTATCAATAGTCATTTAGGCGAAGAGGTAACCCTTTCTTTGGAAAGAGGAGGAGAAATATTAAACACTTCTTTAACACCCCGGGATAGCTATGAAGAGGATCAGGGCGCTATCGGAGTAGCATTAGTTCGGGTGGCTAATATTAAATCTCCTTGGTATAAAGCGCCAGTTCAGGGAACACTTATTGCTGCTCAAAAAACAGTTGAATTCCCCGTTGTTTTAAGTGGTGCCCTGGTAAGGGCAATAAGAGGAGAGAAAGTAGAGGGAGTAAAATTAGTCGGCCCCATTGGTGTTGGTCGGATTATGACTAATGCTCTGGAAGAAGGTGTCTTTAATTTCTTAATTATTTTTAGTCTCATAGCTATCTGGCTTTCCTTCGTTAATATTCTGCCTATCCCTGCTTTAGATGGAGGAAGGTTATTGTTTTTAGGCATAGAAAAGATCAAGGGCAGTCCTATCAATCCGGCCATTGAGCAAAAATTAAATTTTGCTTTTTTCGGCCTTTTAGTTGCTCTTATGCTTTTTGTTACCATTAAAGATATTATTGCTTTATTCTAAGCCGCAGCATATGTATCAATCAAAATTATTTACTAAAACAATAAGGGAGGCCCCCCGGGATGAACAAAGCATTAATGCTATTCTGCTGGAACGAGCAGGTTTTATTCATAAAGAAATGGCCGGCGTTTATAGTTTTCTGCCTTTGGGCCTACGCGTCTTAAGAAAAATAGAGGCCATTATTAGGGAAGAGATGAACAAGATAGCTGGTCAGGAAATTTCTATGACCGTTCTCCAGCCTAAGCGTCTCTGGGAGGAAACAGGGAGATGGTCGGGACAATTGGGTCGGGAAGTAATGTATAAGACTGGTCACGGTAAGGGCGAAGTGGGTTTAGGCCCTACCCATGAGGAGATGCTTACCAGTATTATCAAGGGCTATGTTCAATCTGCTGAGGATTTGCCCCTCTATGTTTATCAGATTCAGACGAAATTTAGAAAAGAACCCCGAGCTCGTTCTGGTATCCTCCGCGGTAGGGAATTTGGAATGAAAGACCTTTATAGCTTTGATAAGTCTTTGGAGAATTTCAAAAAATATTATCAAAAAGTAAAAAAATCTTATCTTACTATTTTTAAGGAATGCGGTTTAGAGGCAATTATTACTGAAGCTTCCGGAGCTGGTTTTACTAAGGAATATACTCATGAATTCCAGGTTTTGGCTGACAGTGGTGAAGACGAGATAATCTATTGTCCCAGCCATGATTTTTCTCAAAATAAAGAGATCGCTAAGGTTAAGGCAGGTGATCAATGTCCTGTCTGTGGCAGGAAATTAAAAAAAGGTAAATCTATTGAAGTGGGAAATATATTCCCCTTAGGTACCAAATATTCGGAAGCCCTAAAAGCCTTTTTTAAGAATAAAGATGGCCAGGAAAAACCAATAATTATGGGTTGTTATGGTATAGGGACATCTCGTCTTTTGGGGACTGTTGTTGAAATTCACCATGACAAGAATGGAATAATTTGGCCGCTCTCGGTTGCTCCTTTTCAGGTGCATCTCCTCGCTTTAGACTTAACCAAAGAAAGAGTTGCTACCAAGGTAGCACAGGTTGCTGAAGAGATTTATCAAAATTTGAAAAAAGAAGGAATAGAGGTATTATATGATGATAGGCAGAATAAATCAGCTGGCGAAAAATTTGTTGATGCTGATTTAATAGGTGTCCCGTGGCGTTTAGTTGTCAGCGAGAGAACTTTGAGCCAGGATAGTCTTGAAATTAAAGAGCGGAGTAGGGAGGACAAAGAAATAGTCAACATTAAACAGGCAGTCAAACATTTGAAAGAAAAAATAAAAACATAGTAGGACAATGAAAATAAAGCCAAAGAAAAAGTTAAATACAGGTAAATCGTCCTTGATAGGCAATCTTATAAAGAATATTTCTGAGGATATTGCTATTGATTTAGGCACAGTTAATTCTTTAGTGTATGTTAGGGGGCGGGGAATTATTATTAATGAGCCTTCGGTAGTTGCTTTGAATACTAAGACAGGCCAGATCTTAGCTATTGGTCGAGAGGCACAGGATATGGTCGGGCGGACACCAGCCCATATTCAGGCAGTGCGGCCATTGGTGCGAGGCGTGGTTTCTGATTTTGAAGTTACCGAACAGATGCTAAAGTACTTTATTGAAAAAGCCCACCAGCGTCGTTTGCTACCCTTGTTTTCGCCTCGGATAATTATCGGTATTCCTTGTGGAACAACCGAAGTAGAGCGTAAGGCTGTTTCTGATGCAGCCAAGAGCGCTGGGGCCCGAGAGGTTTTTCTAATAGAAGAACCCGTGGCTTCGGCTATTGGTGCCCGGATGCCCATTAAAGAGGCCAAGGGTAATTTTATTATTGATATTGGGGGTGGCACAGCTGAGATAGCTGTTATCTCAATGGGAGGGATAGTTGCTTCCCGCAGTCTGAAGGCAGGAGGTGATAAATTAGACGAGGACATAACAAAGTATATTCAGCAAAAATATAAGCTGCTTATTGGGGAGAGAACAGCTGAGAAGATTAAAGTTAATATTGGTCAAGTCTCGCCTGGCGATAAGAAAAGAGAAGCACCAATAAGAGGCAGGAATCTTATTACTGGTTTGCCGGAAGAAATTACTGTTAATTCTGAAGATATCCAAAAAGCCATCGATAAGTCAATCAGCCAAATTATTCAGGGGATTCGTTCAGTTATTGAAGAGACGCCACCAGAATTATTAGCTGATATTATGGAAGACGGCATTTTTCTTTCTGGCGGTGGTTCTCTTATCCAGGGACTGGGTTCTCTTATTACCAAAGAGACAAAGATACCGGTTAGAACCATTGAAGATCCTTTAACAGCTGTGGTCAGAGGAGGGGGTGTTATTTTAGAGAACATAGACTCTCTAAAAGAAATATTAACCCGGAGTGGCTATCAGGAGCCACCGAAATAATTTTGAAGAGATGATTTCAGAAGAAGACATAAAACACATAGCTCAACTGGCTCACTTAGAGCTAAGCGAGAACGAACTCAAAAAAATGGGAAAAGAACTTTCCCTTATTTTGGATTATTTCAATAGCCTCAAAGAGGTTGATGTCACCGAGGTAAGGCCTGCCTTCTATTCCAAAGAAGAAAAAAGACTCTCTTTATTAGAAACGACTAGAGAAGACAAAACCCAAAAGGAAAAGAATAAAAAAGAGGTTTTAAAAGATGCAGCTCCTTGTCAGGAAAAAGGCTTTTTGAAAGTTAAGAAAGTGATCTAATTATTTTTATGGAACTTTCTCAGTTAACAATAAAAGCAGCTCGAGAAAAATTATTAGCCCGGGAAATTTCTGCTTTAGAATTGACCCAATCTTGTTTGGAAAAAATAGCAGCAAGCGATAAAGAGATAGGTGCTTTTTTAGACGTTTTCGAGGAACAAGCTCTTTCGCAAGCTAAGCAGGTGGACGATAAAATAAAAGCCAAGGAAAGAATAGGCCCTTTAGCAGGAATCCCTTTGGCTATTAAGGACAATATTCTTATTGAGGGAGAACAATGTACGGCTGCCTCTCAAATATTAGCGAATTATCGGGCTAGTTATGATGCGACGGTTATTAGGAAGTTAAAAAAAGAGGAGACTGTTTTTTTGGGCAAAACTAATTTAGACGAATTTGCTATGGGCTCGTCTACTGAGAATTCTGGCTTTCAGACAACCCGTAATCCTAATGATACTAGCCGGGTAGCTGGTGGTAGTTCTGGCGGATCAGCAGCTGCTGTTAAAGCTGATCAATGCTTGGGTGCTTTAGGCTCAGATACCGGCGGTTCAATAAGGCAGCCGGCCAGTCTTTGCGGAGTAGTTGGCATGAAGCCGAGCTATGGGGCTGTTTCCCGACATGGTCTGATTGCTTTTGCTTCTTCTTTTGACCAGATAGGACCCTTAGCAAAAACAGTAGCAGACGCTGAAATTATTTTTGAAGCTATTAAGGGGAAAGACAGCAACGATGCTACATCGCTGACAATTCCCCAAGAGAAAAAAATAAAAAAACCTTCCGAGATAAGGATAGGCGTTCCTAAGGAATATTTTGTGGAAGGGATGGAGAAAGCGGTAGAAAAAAACGTTAAGCAGTTTATTCATAAGGTTGAGGGCAGTCTGGCTAGTATTGAGGAAATAAGCTTACCCCATACCAAATATGCTTTAGCCAGCTATGTTTTGATTAGTGCTTCTGAGGCAAGTGCTAATCTGGCTCGTTATGACGGAACAAGATACGGTCTTAGCGACCCTAAAAACGAAGCTCTAACATTAAAAGACCTTTATTTTAAGACACGGGGAGAATGTTTTGGTGAGGAAGTAAAAAGAAGAATTATGATCGGCAGTTATGCTCTCTCCAGCGGCTATTATGACGCCTATTACTTGAAAGCTCAAAAGGTAAGAACTCTTATCAGGCAAGATTTTGAAAAAGCCTTTCAGCAGGTTGATTTTATTTTAGCGCCTACTTCTCCTTTCTTAGCTTTTAAGATTGGAGAAAAAACAGATAATGCCCTTTCTATGTATTTGGCGGATATCTTTACAGTCTCTATTAATTTAGCCGGTTTGCCTTCTCTCTCAATGCCGGCAGGAAGAGCAAACGGCTTGCCGGTAGGTATTCAGATAATAGGCGACAGATTCCAGGAAAAGGGTATATTTAAACTTGCTTCTTTCTTAGAACAACTGACAACTGATAAATAATTATTTTATAATATGAATGGAGAATTTGTTGAATTTATTAACGATATGAACTCTCTTTTTCAATGGATGGTTTCTCCTCAATTCCAGGGGAAACTGATTATTATTAAAATATTGTTCATCCTAGTATCGTTAATCTTTTTATACTTAATTGTTTATTATGCCCGGCGCAGTAGCTATCTCCAGCATCTTATTTTTGAAAACAGAAAAGATTGGGCTAATTGGAAGGACTATGGCAAGGGTGTTTATCTTAAGAAATGGCAGGCGACAAAAAAGAGACTAGAGAAAGAGAGTATAACTGAGTATAAGTTAGCCTTGGTAGAATCAGTGAAAATGCTTAATGAAGTTTTAGAAAAACTAGGTTATGTAGAAGAGGCTTTAACTGACAAATTAAGTCATCTCGACGAAAATACGTTTTCTTATTTAAAGGAAATTAATAAGATTCTCACAGTCTATCAAGACATTGCCCAGGACCCCAATTACAATCTTACTAAAGAAGAAGCTCAAGAATATTTAAGGGTGTTTGAAGAAACCTTTAAAGAGCTGGAAGTCCTGTAGCTTTTTGGTGCTTTTGCCACCCTTGTCTTATTTTCTTTTTTGTTGTAGTATGAACGACAGCGGGGTGGAGGAGAAGTACCTTGCGGGGCCCATAACCCCGAGACGTCCGTGCAATTCGGACCCCCGCGACAATAATTAGCCAACGTAGCTCAATTGGTTAGAGCAATTGCATCATAAGCAAGAGGTTGCAGGTTCGAGTCCCGCCGTTGGCATATGCAGTCGTAGCTCAATTTGGTTAGAGCATCCGCCTGTCACGCGGAAGGTTGTCGGTTCAAGTCCGATCGGCTGCGCTTAAAACGCTTGTTCAGCGTTTTTCTTTTAGGCCTTGCCGCGCTTTTATTTTTTAAAGTTATTGTTATAACTAAATAATAACTAATTAAAAATATGTTTCAAAAATTAAATAGAAAAATCTCCACCGTCAAAGCTATTTTCCTTATTCTTGTTTTGTCTATACTAGTAACTGGCTTTATAATAGCAAAGAGCTTTGAGTTAGATCGGATTATAACTGGTTCTTTGGAACTCATGAGTATAAATAACTAAGAGTTTTAATACTATCACTAAAATGACGAATGCCTTATTCGTCATTTTTTATTATTAGAAGTTGTCTTTCTCCCTCATTGACATTTTTATAATTATGTTTTATTATTTTAGTATTGCGTTGAAGAACATTAAAATAAAAATTCAAAAGAAAGGAAGTGTTTTGATTGGAAAAGATAGGAATAGTAGGTTTCTCTTTTGGCCTGACTAACATAGAACCCAATTCTTGCAATGCAAGGTTGGCTGAAGAAATAATAAGAATATTGTCGGAGCAGGTTCATATTGGAAATAAGGTAGTTGTGGTTGCTCAGTGGGAGATTGCTAAGGCCTTGAAATATCTTGGATTGGATCTAGAACATATAGTTATTCAAAAATACGGGCTTTATCTTGATAGTAATATGGTTATGGTAGCAGCAACCTCGGTTTTTAAAGCACAAGAGATAAAGAAGGTAATTGTTGTTGCTAACCCTTTCTTACACTTAGCTGCCTGTCAAGAAATTGCAAGGCAGCAGGGCTTTGAAGTTGTTGAAGAAAAGATTAAGCAGATTGGATTTTGCAAAAACTCGTTACAGTGGTGGACAAGGAATCCTCTCTTCCTAATTTTTTATGGAATTCGTATGAAAATCTTAGGAAAAAGAGGATAAATTTTAACCTCTTATCAATTATATTGGTAAGAGGTTTTTTACTTTTTGATAAAAGAAGTTTGGTTGAATTTAACTCTTAATTAGGGTAAAATAGAAATAGAGAGGATTTTTTAATTTGCTAATTTTTATGAAAACGTCTTTTAGTTGGCTAAAGGATTATTTAAATAAACGAGATTTGGATCCTAAAACAGTGGCTGAGCTCCTAACTATGCATAGTTTTGAAGTAGAATCAGCTGAAAAAAAAGGAAGCGATTGGATCTTAGATATTGATATCCTACCCAATCGAGCTAGCGACTGTCTCAGTCACCTAGGCATTGCTCGAGAAATTGCTCTTTTAACCAAGTCAAAATTGCGGCTACCGCCACTTGAGCAAGGGAGCAGCAAGAAGGTGAAGAAAGCCAAGCAGTTGAAAATAAAAGTAAGCAATAAAGAGGATTGTTCTCGTTATAGCCTTAAGTTGTTTTTTGATCTAGAGATTAAAGATTCTCCTCTCTGGATGAGAAAACGGCTTGAAGCCTGCGGTCTCCAGCCCATTAATAATATTGTTGATACAACCAATTATCTTATGCTGGAAACTGGCCAGCCTATGCATGCTTTTGATCTTGATGAGCTCAGCGAAGAAATAACTATTCGACGGGCTAAAAGAGGAGAAAAGATTAAAACCCTTGCTGGGCAGGTATATACATTAGACCCGGATATGCTTTTAATCACTGATAGTCAGGGAGGCTTGGGCCTTGCTGGTATTAAGGGAGGTGAACGGGGGATGATTACTAAAAAAACAAAGAATATAGCAGTGGAGATGGCTAACTTTAATGCGCCTCTTATCCGGAAAGCTTCAAAAAAATTAAAGCTCAGGACTGATGCTTCCTGGCGTTTTGAGAACGGTATTAGCCCTGAGCTGATTGATTTTGCTGAAAAAAGATTAAGCTATTTAATTAAAATGACAGCTGGAGGAAAAGCAAGTAAAGGATTAATCGATTACTATCCTCAAAAACAAAAAACAAGAAAAATTAATTTAAATCTGGATTATCTAAAAAGCCTTTTAGGCTATCCCTTTAAAAAGAAAGAAGTCTTAAAAATATTAACCAGCTTGGGTTGCTTTATCTCTCAAGAAAAGAAGAAAAACAGTATAATAGTTACTGTGCCCAAGAGGCGGTTAGACCTTGTTATCCAGGAAGATCTTATAGAAGAAGTAGGCAGGATTTTTGGCTATCAGCGTATGCCTGCTCTGCTGCCTAAAACAGTCTTGATTCCGCCGGAACGTAATGAGAGTCTATTCTGGGAGAAAAAAGTAAAATATCTCTTGAGGGAAAAGAATTTTAGTGAAGTCTATAATTATTCATTTATATCAGAGGATGATCGTTCTCTCTGTGGTTGGCCTCCAGAGTCATTGTTAGCAGTAGCCAACCCGGTTAGCTCTTTTAACAAGTATTTAAGGCCCAGCCTGATACCCAATCTTCTCAAAAATACCCGTGATAACCTAAAGCATTTTAAGGAATTGAAGATATTTGAATTAGGTAAGATATTCCAGAGAGTTAATCAGAAAAAAATTGACCCTCAGCGCATGGAGCAAATAATGCTCAGCGGGCTTATAACAGCCAGGGATATGAAAGATGACGGCTTCTATAGGCTAAAAGGTGTTCTAGATAGTCTCTTTAACGGCTTAGGAATAAGTGAGGTTTGGTATGATGAATATAAAGCAGAGCCTAAAAATTCAAAAAAATGGTTTTGGCATCCCGGGAAAACGGCTGAGATTAAAATAGCTGACAGGAGGATTGGTTTCTTGGGTCAGGTTCATCCAAGATTAGGAAATGATTTTGCTATAGAACCGAAAGTATTTCTTTTTGAGATTGATTTTGGTAGATTAGCTCAGCTTGCTTCTGAAGAACAACTATACCAAGCCGTTTCCTTCCATCCGGCAGCTGTTAGAGATTTAGCCGTTTTAGTCCCTCAGGGAACAAAAGTAGTGGAGGTGCTTAATGTGATTAACAGGGCCGGCGGGGTATTAGTCCAAGATGTTGATCTCTTTGATATTTATCAAGGCGATAAGATATCCCAGGGGAGAAAAAACCTTGCTTTCCATATAATCTATCAATCGTCCCAAAAAACATTATCCTCTAAAGAAATTACAGAGGTGCACAAGAAAATAATCAGGGCTTTAGAAGAAAATCTTGAATGGACAGTAAGGCAGTGAAAATAAAATAATGAAAATAGCAATGGCTAAAAATGAAAAAAACAAAAAAATAGATAAGGATAATTATACAGCCAAAGATATTTATGTCTTAAAAGGCTTAGAACCGGTAAGGAAGAGACCGGGTATGTATATTGGGTCTACGGGCGTTAAGGGGCTTCATCATTTGATCTGGGAATGTGTTGATAATTCGTTGGATGAGGCCATGGCTGGTTATTGTCAGAATATACGAGTGAGGTTGCTAAAAGGGAATAGGGTTGAGGCTAGTGATGATGGTAGAGGTATACCTCTTGATAGGCATCCTCAGACAGGTAAATCAGCCTTGGAAACAGTGATGACTACTTTGCATGCTGGAGCTAAGTTTGGCAGCAAAGCCTATCAAGTAGCCGGTGGTCTCCATGGTGTTGGTGTTTCTGTTGTTTGTGCTTTATCAAAATATCTTAAGGCAGAAATCTGCCGTGATGGAGCAAAACATTCTCAGGAATATTCAAAGGGTAAAGTAAAGACAAAATTGCAGAAAGAAGGAAAATGTCAAGGAAGAGGAACAACAATAATTTTTGAGCCAGATGAAGAAATATTCGCTGACGCTAGTTTTGATGTTAAACGCATTCTTCATCACTTGCGTCAACAGGCTTATCTTACCCCCGGGGTTAAAATATCTATTCGCGACGAACGCACTAGTCCTGCTTTTAGTTATAATTTTTATTTCCAGGGTGGTATCAAGGCCTATATTAAATATCTTATTGGCCAAAGCGAAGCGCGTCATGATAATATTTTTTATGTTAAGGGAGAAAAAGAAGGAGTAGTTGTTGAGTGCGCGCTCCAATATGCTCAAGATATAGAACCCTTAGAGCAATCTTTCGCTAATAATATTTATACCGAAGAAGGTGGTTATCACCTCACTGGTTTCCGGACGGCTCTGACGAGGGTGTTGAATGACTATGCTCGTAAGAATAACTATATTAAAGACAAAGAAGAAAATTTTACTGGCAATGATGTGCGATCGGGTCTAATATCTGTTATTTCTGTTAAATTAAAGGAGCCACAATTTGAAGGTCAAACTAAGGCTCGTTTGGGAAATACTGAAGCCAAATCGGCCGTAGAACAGGTGCTGGGTGAGGGACTCACCGATTTTTTAGAGAGGAATCCCCAGGATGCCAGGGCAATAATAGAAAATTCTCTCCTTTCAGCTAAAGCAAGAAGAGCTGCCAAAGCAGCCAGGAATACAGTTCTAAGGAAGGGTATCCTCAGCGGTTTGACTCTGCCAGGGAAGTTAGCTGATTGCACGACTAGGAATCCTGAGGATTCAGAGCTGTATATTGTTGAGGGGGATTCAGCCGGTGGTTCTTGTAAAATGGCCCGTGACAGGCGATTTCAAGCCATTCTGCCTTTGAAAGGTAAGATCCTCAATGTGGAAAGAGCTCGTCTGGATAAAATTTTGACGTCGCAGGAGATTAGATCTTTAGTCATTGCTCTCGGGACAGCTATCAGTCAGGATTTTGATTTGGAAAAATTGAGATACCATCGGATTATTCTTATGTCTGATGCCGATGTTGATGGCGCTCATATCAGGACGCTTCTCCTGACACTCTTTTATCGTTATTTCCGACCAATAATTGAAAAAGGTTATCTCTATATTGCTCAGCCACCGCTTTATCAAATTAAAGCGGGTAAAAAAATAGAGTATGCCTATACTGAAGGGGATAAGGAAGAGATAATAGATGCACTAAGAAAACAGCAGTTAAGTAATTTTGCTGTTCAGAGATATAAAGGTCTCGGGGAAATGAACCCCGATCAACTATGGGAAACAACCATGTCTCCAGAAAATAGAATCCTCCTGCGAGTGAACGTTGAGGATGCTGCTCAAGCTGATCATGTCTTTGATACCCTCATGGGTAAGGAAGTCTTTCCCCGCAAGAAGTTTATTCAGGTGCATGCCAAGAAAGTTAAAAATCTTGATATTTAAAACTTGACAGTGATTGTTATCTGGGCTAATATAACAATGAAGCCCGGGAGGGCTTTTTTAAAAAAGAAAATATGAAAATAGGAAAAATATTTGGGAACATTAAGCGATTCTTTAAGGATGTTATTGCTGAAGCAAAAAAGGTTGACTGGCCTACTCGCCAAGAAACTTTGAGATACACAGCAATTGTCATTACTATTTCTTTGTCTATAGCTGTCTTCCTGGGCTTGCTGGATGTTATTTATCAAGCCATACTGAGACAACTTATTAGTTAAGATATATGCCAAAACAGGAGATACAACAAGGTAAGCAATGGTATGTGCTGCATACCTATTCTGGTTATGAGGATGCAGTAGCCAAAAGTCTCAAGCAGAGAATTGAGAGCTTGGGCATGGAAGATAAAATCTTTGATGTTTTGGTGCCTAAAGAGAAAAAGATAAAAATAAAAAACGGCAAAAGAAGGACAGTCGAAGAAAAAATATATCCCGGTTATGTCTTGGTCCAAATGATTGTTACTGATGAGTCGTGGTATATAGTCAGGAATACGCCCCGTGTAACAGGCTTTATCGGAGCTGGGACTACGCCAGTACCGGTTTCTAAGAAAGAAATAGACAGTCTTAAAAAGAGAATGGGCTTTGAGACTCCTCAATATAAGATTGACGTAGATGTGAACAGCCTGGTTAAGATCACAGACGGACCCTTTAAGGATTTTGAGGGTAAGGTTTCAGAAGTAAATAAAGAAAAAGGAAAGTTGAAAGTTTTAGTTAATATCTTTGGCAGGGATACGCCCGTAGAGGTTGATTCGCTCCAGGTTAAAAAGGTTTAATAAGATTAAAACATTATGGCTAAAAAGATTAAGGCAGTGGTAAAATTACAGATTGAGGCTGGCAAAGCTAATCCAGCTCCACCGGTTGGCCCAGCTTTGGCCCAGCATGGTATGAATATTTCTGAATTTTGCCAAAAATTTAACGAAGCCAGTAAAAATCAGACTGGTTTTACAATTCCGGTTGAAGTGGTTGTTTATGAAGATAGGAGTTATAATTTTAAATTAAAACAGCCGCTGGCTTCGGAATTAATTAAGAAAAAGCTAGGCATTGAAAAAGGCTCGGCTATGCCTAATAAAAATAAAATAGGCAAGATAACCAGAGACCAGCTACGCTCAATAGCCAAGGAGAAAATGGCTGACCTTAATACTAAAGATATTGAGATGGCGGCAAAGATACTTGAGGGGACAGCTAAGAATATGGGTTTAGAAATAGTTGATTAATGCCGGAGTTTATGGAAAATAAAAGGCCTTCGAAAATCGATTATTATCTTAATATTGCTGAACAGGTTGCTAAAAGATCAACCTGCTTAAGGGCACGGATAGGAGCTATTATCGTGCGCGATGATACTATTATTTCTACAGGTTATATCGGCGCTCCCCGTAAAACGCGAGATAGCTTAGAAAGAGGTTTTTGCTTAAGAGAAAAATTAAATATTCCCCATGGTCAGCGATACGAATTATGCCGTTCGGTCCATGCTGAGATGAATGCCATTATTAACGCTGCCCGGTCTGGTGTTTCTCTTCTAGGTGGCGATATTTATATCTGGGGCGAGAATGGAGAAGGAAAAATCATTAATGCCATACCCTGTTTTATGTGTAAGAAAATGATTATCAACGCTGGCCTAGAAAGAGTAATTTCTTCCCAAGCTCAAGGTGGTTATAAAATTTTTAAGATTAGCGATTGGGTGAGGGATTGGCAGGAGAAGGATATTATTGATGATGCAGAACAATACGGGAGAGACCAGGATTAAGACAATCAAATAAGATTTTCTGGAAGGATTACCTGAAAAGGTAATCTTTTTTTTAACCCAGAGTGTGTTATAATCAACTAAAAAGAAGAAAAGAAGATATGATAACTAACCAATACCCTGGGAAATTCATTGTTTTAGAGGGTTTAGACGGTTCCGGTCAAACTACTGAAACAAATATTTTGGCCAATTTTTTGGAGAGTAAAGGGAAGAGAGTAGTCAGGACCAAGGAACCTACTATTCATTCTCCAGCTGGCAAAAAGATAAGGAAGATTTTGGATAAACAGCAATCAGCGACCCCAGCTGAACTCCAAAAGTTATTCGCTAAAGACAGAAGTGTTCACCTTGATCAGGTCATTATCCCTCATTTGGAAAAAGGGGATTATGTTGTCTCTGATAGGTATTTTTTTTCTACTTTTGCCTTTGGTGCTGCTGATGGTCTTGATTTAGCGTGGCTGATAGAGATTAACGATAGTTTTTTGTTTCCTGATTTAACCTTTTTCCTCAACGTGCGACCCGAGATTTGCTTGAAAAGAATAATCAAAAGAGGTGAAGAACGAACTCTTTTTGAAAAAATAGAGAAATTAAGGTTAGTTTATAAAAATTACTTAAAAATAACCAAACGCTTTAAAGACGCTCAGGTTATAACTGTAAACGGTGAGTTAGAACCCGCAAGCGTCTTTGAAGAAATTAAAAAATATGTTGAAGAACATTGCTAAGATTATTGACCACACTAATATTGATCCTTCAGCCAGCGAAAAGGATATTAAAAAAACCTGTCAGGAAGCTAAGAAATATGGTTTTCGAAGTGTTTGTGTTAATCCTCGTTGGGTGAGCTTCAGTAAAGAACAGTTAGAGGATAAAGACATTAAGGTAGTGGTACTTATTGATCCGCCCATGGGTCTGAGTCCACATCTTAAAAGAGTAGAACTTTCTAAAAAGGCAAAAGCGGATGGCGCTGACGAACTGGATATTGTCCTTAATATTATTGACTTAAAATACGGTCGCTTTGACGAAGTTTTAGAGGACCTAAAAGAAATTAGTAAAATACTGCCTACGAAAGTAATTATTGGCTCTGGCTATTTAACCGACAAGGAGATAGAAAAAGCCTCGGCCTTGGTTAAAGAAGCAAAAGCTTTTTGTGTTAAGACAGCTACGGAGAGTGACCCTTTGGGTCGTGATGAGATGAAAGAAAAAGCCAAGCATCTTCAGATAATGAGGGCTGCTGCTCCCGGTTTGAAGATTAAAGCTTCCGGTAAGATAAAAAGCTTGAAGGATTTAGAGATGATGGTTGAAGCTGGAGCTGATATTGTTGGCAGTAGTTCTTCTGTTAAAATAATGGAAGACAGTAAACGACAGAAGAAAAGGAAAAAATTATCTCCTGGAAAGAAAAAATAATTATGGACTATCAGGTGACAATCGGTCTAGAAATACACGTGGAGTTGACAACAAACTCAAAAATGTTTTGTTCTTGTAAAAATGATCCTGATGAAAAAATTCCTAATCACAATATTTGCCCTGTCTGTCTAGCTCATCCTGGTACATTGCCAGTAGCGAATAGAGCAGCCATCAAGAGTTTAATAAAAACAGCTATAGCCTTGAATGCTAAGATTGCCCTGGATACTTTCTTTGAAAGAAAGAATTATTTTTATCCTGACCTGCCTAAAGGCTATCAAATCTCTCAGTATCTACTGCCCTTAAGCAAAGAAGGTTATCTTACCGTATTCCCTGGCCAGGCAAAAGAAAAGAGAATAAGAATAACAAGGATTCATCTAGAAGAAGATACCGGTAGATTGATTCATCCGGAAGGCAAGGATTATTCATTGGTTGATTTTAATAGAGCTGGTATTCCTTTAATGGAATTAGTAACTGAACCAGACATTCATTCTCCGGCAGAGGTAAGAGCATTTGTTCAAGAATTCCAGCTTATTCTTAGATATCTTGGCGTTTCTGCGGCTAATATGGAGAAGGGAGAAATGAGGTGCGAGGTTAATCTTTCTCTTAGCCAGAGGGGGGATAAAGAGCTGGGAACCAAAGTAGAATTGAAGAACCTTAATTCCTTAAGAGCAGCTGAAAAGGCAGTCGCTTATGAGATTAAAAGACAAGAACAATTATTACGAGAAGGGAATAAGGTGAGTCAAGAAACCAGGGGTTGGGATGAATTTAAGGAGATAACCTTTAGCCAGAGAGCAAAGGAAGAAGCACATGATTATCGTTATTTCCCAGAACCAGACCTGCCGCCATTGTCCTTGGATAAAAATTTTATTAGCGAGATTGAAAGCAGTATCCCAGAGTTACCTCAAGAGAAAAGAAAGAGATTAAAAGAGGAATATCAATTGGATAATAAATATCTTGATATTCTAATTTTTAATCGGGATTTAGGAGAATATTTTGAAAAAGTAGCTTCGGAGTTAAGGGTTTGGATCAAGCAGAAAAAAGGGAAGTTAAGAGTAACGGATGAAGAATTTGGGAAAGCAGTTAAACTATTTGCTAATTACCTCTTGAGCGATCTCCAGGGCTTGCTCAAAGGAAAACAATTTAGGGAGAAAGATTTTTCTATTAGTCCCGAGAATTTTGCTGAATTTATCAGTATGATTTACCAAGGGGAAATTTCTAGCAGGATTGCTAAGACTGTTTTAGAAGAAATGTTTAAAACAGGAGGAGACCCCTCTCAAATTATTAGAGAGAAGAATCTTGGTCTTATGAGCGATGAAGAAGAATTAAAAGCAATAGTTAAAAAAGTAATAGGCAATAACCCTCAAGCAGTAGCTGATTATAGTAAAGGCAAGGAGAATGCTCTCAAGTTTTTAATCGGCCAGACAATGGCTGAAACAAAAGGCAAGGCCGACCCTGAAATAATTAATCGTCTGCTTGAAGAATTATTAAATTAATACCATGAGAGGGTTGATAGAAAAAATATTATTTACCGAAGACAAAGAAGGTCCGACAGAGAAAATAAGCAAAAAAGCTAAAGCAACAGGGATATTTTTAGCTTCTAGCCAACGCTTATATCAGGAATTTGCTGAAGGAAGGGTAGAGGGGTTTACTGTCCCGGCTATTAATATCAGAACGCTGACCTTTGATATAGCCCGGGCAGTTTTTAGAGCAGCCCAGCAAGAACAAGCTGGACCTTTTATCTTTGAAATAGCTAAATCAGAGATAAGTTATACTCAACAATCACCGAGCGAATATGTTAGCGTTATCATGGCCGCAGCGATAAGAGAAGGTTTTACTGGTCCTCTCTTTTTTCAGGCTGACCATTTCAAAGTAGAGCCTGAAAATTATCAGCATTTTCAAAAGAAGGAAAGAGCAAGTTTGGTAACATTGTTAAAAAATGCTCTCAAGGCAGGATTTTATAATATTGATATTGACGGTTCTAACCTCAAAGACATTTCAGCCAATGCTTCCCTAACAGCCGCGATGACCGATTGTATCAGAAAATTAAAAGTAGGAACAACTGTTTCTATTGGTGGAGAAGTGGGGGAGATAGGTGGTACAGACACTACTCTTGAAGACGTTGATTCTTATTTAAAGGGTTACAATGATTATCTCAAAGAGTTTAACCTAGACTCTCGGGAGGGGATAATAAAATTAGCTGTTCAGGCCCGGACTGCTCATGGAGGAAGGATAATGCCTGATGGGAAAATAGCTCCTGTCGCAGAGGATTTTCCTCTTTTAAAAAAATTATCTCAAAAAGCGCGCAGTTATGGTTTGGCGGGTATTGTTCAGCACGGAGCTTCGACGCTAGCTAAAGAACATTTTTCTTCTTTCCCTCAGTCCGGAGTTATTGAAATTCATTTAGCTACTGGTTTTCAGAACATTGTTTATGAAAGTAGTTATTTCCCAGAATCCTTAAGGGATAAGATATATCAATGGCTGATAGACAATTTCCCCGAGGAAAGAAAAAAATATCAGACGGATGTCCAGTTTTTTTATAAAACAAGAAAAAAGGCCCTGGGGCCTTTTAAGAAAGGTATTTATAATATTGGTCAGAGGAACAGAGACAAAATAGCCCAGGCATTAGAGGAAGAATTTCGTTTCTTTTTTAAAGCTTTAAATCTTTCAGGCAGAAGAGTAATAATGGAGGACCTCTATCAAAGAGGTTAATTACTTTTTATCTTTTAAGAATTTTATGGTTTCTTGTCTGGCTGCCTCAAAATCTTCAATCCATTTTATTCGCTTATCCTTCTTAAACCAGGTCATTTGTCTCTTAGCGAAATGCTCAATGTCTTTCTGGAGGCCTTCTATCATTGTTTGATAATTGACTTTCTTTTGCAGGTATCTAGCTATCCAGCGGTATTCTAGACCAAAGTCTTCTAATCTCTGCCAGGACAATCCTGCTTCCCTCAATTTCTTTACCTCTGCTGTCATTCCCTGAGAAAATCTTTTTGAGAGTCTTTTTTTAATCCGCTGGTGTAATACTTCTTTTGTTATTTCTATACCCAACAGGAGCGTCTGGTATCTTTTATTTTTTTGAATAATTGGGACTTTACCGTAAGCCTGAGCTAACTCTATAGCCCTTATAATTCGTCTCTTGTTTTTCTTTTCTATCTCCCTGGCCCGCCGGGGATCTTTTCCTTGGAGTATTTTTAAGAGAGAGGAACAAGACTTTTTTTCTAAGTTCTTTCTTAAATCCCAATCGGGTTTTAGTGGGGGGAAAGTCCAGCCTTCTACTATTGAGTAAATGTAAAAAGGAGAGCCGCCCACCAAGAGAGCTAATTTATTTTTCTTTTCTATTGTCTCTATTGCTGAAAAAGCTTTTTTTTGATATTGGGCAACAGAGAATTTTTTGTTGGGCGAGACAATATCAATAAGATGATGGGGGATACCTTTCATTTCTTCCTTAGTTATTTTGCCTGTGCCCACATCCATGCCTTTGTAAACCTGGCGGGAATCAGCTGATATAATTTCTATACCCGCGAAAGGAAATCGTTCCTTTTCCTTATTTAGGTACTGGCCTAGCTGTATAGAGAGATCGGTTTTGCCGGCAGCAGTCGGACCTAAAATAACTATTAATTGTGAGAGATTTGTTTTTTCCATTGATCTATTTTACCTAAGAGACCCCAGGCATCTGTTTTAGTAATTTTAACATTGATGAAATTACCAATATTCTCGGCCGCAGCTTTCACCTTAACTGTCTTATAATCAAAGGATTTAGCTATTAAAAAATCTTTATCTTTTTTAAGAATTAAGACAGGGATTATCTTATTAAGATATTTTTTGTTCTTTTCTTTAAGGCGTTTTTCTAAAACTCTGTTGAGGGCTTTTTCTCTTCTCTTTTTTTCTTCAGGAGGAACATCATCATCCATTTTAGCGGCAGCTGTTCCTGGTCGCGCTGAATAACGAGCGATATATATCATATCAAAATCTGTTTTTTCTACTAATCTTATACTGTTTTCGAATTGTTTCTTGGTTTCTCCCGGAAAGCCAACAATAATATCAGTGGAAAGATTGATGTTCGATATTTCCTCTTTTATTTCTCTGGCTATTTTTTTGTATTGCCCTATCGTATATTTTCTATTCATTCGTTCAAGAATTTGGTTGTCTCCAGACTGAACAGCCAGATGAAGATAGGGGGTTATTTTTTTTGAGTGAGCCATAACTCTAATGAGTTCCTTCGAAAAGTTTTTAGGATGCGAGGAGGTGAATCTAATCCAGAAATCACCGGGTATCTTGTCGATTGCTTTTAATAAATCAGGGAAAGATATTTTTTTAGTTTTCTTATCTCCTTTCATACTGGCAGAATAAGAATTAACATTTTGGCCCAGAAGCCATATTTCTTTAAAATTATTTTTAACAGCTTCTTCTACTTCTTGAATAATATCTTTAGCTGAGCGACAGACTTCCTCTGAGCGGGTGTAGGGGACAACGCAATAACTACAAAAATTATTACAGCCGGTTGAGATAGGCACGTAAGCAATAGGCCAAGAGTCGGAGAGGGGTTTTAGCTGAAAATAATCTTTTTTAGGGTCTCTCTTATTTCGCTGGTTATTTTTCCCCAAGCAATACCTTCCCCAGCTGCCTAAGTCTTTGATGTTTAAAAGATAATCAAACATTTTTTTAAATTTAGGCTTGTCCTGTTTGAGTATACAGCCGGTTAGAATAGACTGTTGTTTGGGGTTTTTCTTTTTACAATGATCTATTTTTCTAGCCAAGCCAAAAACTCTATCTACGGCTGATTGACGCACTGAACACATATTAACTACTATCAAATCAGCCTCTTCCATTGTGGTAGTTCGGCGATAGTTGTTTTCCTCTAAAAAACCAGCTATTCTCTGGGAATCACTTTTATTCATCTGACAGCCGAATGTTTTTAAAAAATATTTTTTCATATAATTGTCCTGATAAAGATAAAAGTGCTTTAGACTTTTTGTTTTTTCTTTAGTCTAAAGCACTTTTTTACTCTCTGGTTTAGCCGAATTTTTTTTCAAATTCCTCTTTTTCTCTTTCCATCTCATCTTTAACCTCCTGGTCTCTTTTCTTTCTTTCTTTCTCCTCTTTCTTTATTTTCTCTAGAACCGGGATCAGTTTTTTTGTTTTATCCTCTAACCAGTTAATGATTTTTTTCTTTTCTTTTCCTGTTCCTTCAATTATTTCTTGCATCACATCATCATTGATAGGATAACCGCTCCTGATGTTTTTTTCCAATCTAGCAACTCGGCTGTTAGATATCATCGTGGAAAACTCTTCTCTTGCTCTATTTATCATGGTTGCTTCTTCTGAAAATTTCGGACCAGCTCTTGCTAAATCAGAATTCGTTAACAGTCTTTTTGCTTCTTTGCTTAGTTGTTGGTTAATTTCAATACGGAATTGGGCTAAGCTTTTCCATCTCAAATCTGACATTTTCGGCCTCCTTTCTTTTTAAATTTCCAGAGAGATTTTAAAGAACTCTTTTAACTTTTATTTAATATTTCTTCTATGCTTTCACAGATTATTTTAGGCGATTGATCCCTGTTTTGGAGTCTTCCAGAAATAAAAACAATTTTATTTTCTTGAAAGGCTTCAGGATTTCTTTCGATTATTGAAGGAAAGACAACAACTTCAATCTTATCAGTTAAATCTTCCAGTCTTAAAAAAAGCATGGGTTGCCCTTTTTTGGTCAATATTTTTTTAATGGAAGATATTATACCGCCGACACGAATCTTATAGGGCAAGGTCTCTTTTTTTAATTCCTGAATGGCAATAGTCTTTTCCTCTAATATTTTTTTAAGATTTTTTAAGGGATGGGAGGAGATATAAAGACCCAGTAATTCTTTTTCCCAAAGAGATTTTTGAGAGTTAGAGGCAGGTTTTTCTTTCTTTAATCTAATCCTGGGGATAGACTTTGAAGAACCGCGATCAAAAAGGCTTTGCTGGCCGTTCATTTTTGTCTGGCGGGATTCCCTATTAAAGCTTAATGCTTCCTCAATATTTGTCAATAATTTATTGCGTTCTTCAAACTTATCAAAAACTCCGGCTTTGATTAAGCTTTCTAAGGATTTTTTATTCAAATCCTTAGTGTCCACCCGAGAAATAAAATCAGTAAAGGATTTAAAACGACCATTCTCCTTTCTTTCTCTTAATGTCGCTTCAACAATATTAGAGCCAACATTCTTAATAGCCAACAAACCAAATCTTATTTTTTTCCTGCTTGGGACAACAGAAAAATTGCGGAAACTTTCATTAATATCGGGCGGCAGGACCTCAATGTCCATATCCTTACATTCGTCTATCAGGAAAGCAATGCGTTCAGTATCTGCTTTTTCAGAAGTTAATAGGGCAGACATAAATTCAACCGGATAATGAGCCTTTAGGTAGGCTGTCTGATAAGCAATCTTAGCATAGGCTACACTATGGCTCTTATTAAATCCGTAGCGGGCAAAGGGCAAGACCCATGCCCATATCTTATGAGCAACTTCTTTTTTAATGCCGTTATCAACCATGCCCTTGATGAGTTTCTCCTTTTGTTCAATCAAGAGACTCTTTATTTTTTTCCCGACCGCTTTTCTTAAAATATCTGCCTCGGATAGTGAGAAGTTAGCTAAATCACGGGCAATCTGCATTAATTGTTCTTGGAAAATACAAATACCTTGAGTGTCTTCCAGAATAGGCTTTAATTTAGGATGAATATATCCAACCCTTTCTTTTTTATTTTTTCGATTAATATAGTCTGGAATAAATTGCATAGGACCTGGTCGGTAGAGGGCAACCATGGCTACAATATCTTCAAAGCGGGTTGGTTTCAGCTGTTTGAGATACCTTTTCATACCGCTGGATTCTAATTGAAAGATGCCTGTTGTCTGCGCTGCCTGGAAGAGTTTGTAGGTTTTTTTATCATCCAGGGGTATTTCTTCTATGTTAATTTTCTTCTTGTTGACAGCATAGATCCTGGCCAGGGTGTCTTCAATAATAGTGAGATTCTTAAGTCCTAAGAAATCCATCTTTAATAGACCCAAATCTTCAATAGCATGCATTTCATACTGGGTAACTATTGATTCATCGTTTTGGGTCGGATGTTGGAGGGGAACGATCTCATCTAAGGGATCTTTAGAAATAACCACGCCGCAAGCGTGGGTAGACGCGTGTCGAGCACAGCCTTCTAGTTTTTTAGAAAAATCAATAATTTTTCGTGCCTGTTCATCGGTGTCATATATCTGTCTGAATTCAAGTACACTCTCCAGGGTTTCTTTGAGGTTGGAACCAAAGGGAATCATTTTAGCTAAGCGGTCGCAATAACTGTAGTTTATTTTTAAAGCCCTGCCAACATCTCTTACGACAGCCCGGGCGGCCATTGTCCCAAAGGTAATAATTTGGGCTACTTGGTCGTGGCCGTATTTTTCAGCTACATAGTTTATTACTTCATCTCTTCTGCGATCGGTAAAATCTAAGTCAATATCAGGCAAGGAGATCCTCTCCGGATTTAAGAAACGTTCAAAAAGGAGCTTGTGTTTTAGGGGATCAATAGTAGTAATATTCAGAAGATAAGAAACGATAGACCCACCGGCTGAACCCCTGCCGGGGCCAACTACGATTCTATTCTCTTTAGCCCAATTAACAAAATCCTGAACAATCAAAAAATAAGAAGCAAAACCCATTTTTTCAATCACCGATAGTTCATAGCTCAATCTTTTTTGGGCTTCCTTCCTGGCTAAGGGCCCGTATTTTTTTTGTATTCCTTTTTGGCACAGCTCTTCTAGGTATTGGTCAGGACTTTTCTCATCCGGAGTGTTGAAATAGGGGAGTTTTGTTTCTCCCAGCCTAAAATTAAAATTACACATCTCAACTATCTTCTGGGTATTCTCAATCGCTGAAGGAACATCCTTAAAGGATTCTTCCATTGCTCTGGGGCTGCGCATTGAAAAATCATCAGCTTTCAGCGTTATGCGTTCAGGATCGTCAGGCCTAGCGCCGGTGTTAATCAACATCAAAATATCTTGGGCTTGGGCATCTTCCGCTTTTAAATAGTGGACATCATTGGTGGCTACTAAAGGCACGTCTAATTCCTGAGAAAAGTTAATAAGGGCTTTGTTCACTTTTTTATACTCGGGAATATTGGGATGATCCTGGAGCTCTAAATAGAAATTATCTTTACCAAATATTCTTTGGTATTTAAGAATTTTTTTCTTTGCTTCCTCCAATTTATTAGCAATAATTAACTGAGGAATTTTTCCTTGGATGCAAGCTGTTAAGGCTATTAAACCTTCACTGTATTTTTCTAAGGTAGGTTCATCAATCCGGGGCTTATAATAAAATCCTTCCAGGTGAGCTTTGGTTATCAATTTAACTAGATTTTCGTATCCTTTCTCATTTTTAGCCAGGAGAACAAGATGGTATCTCTTATTGTCAATATTAGGTCTTTTTTCTTCCATTCTTTCATAAGCCATATAAACCTCGGAACCGATAATTGGTTTGATACCAGCCTTCTTAGATTTCTTATAGAATTCTACAGCTCCATAAAGAACACCATGATCAGTTAAAGCCAGGGAATCCATGCCCAGTTGCTTGGTATAATCTAAAATTTGGTCTATCTTGGCTAGACCATCTAATAAAGAGTAATGGCTATGCAGGTGAAGATGACTAAACTTCATTATATTTTGTCTTTATTGATTTAAGATTACCTGATTATTTGATTGTATTCGGTCTTTTCTATTTTTATTTCGCCCTTAGTAGTCAAATTTTTTAAAAAGAGGTTATCCTTAATCGTTGTGTCTTTTATTCTTACTCCTTCAGTGATATAGCTACCGAACAAATCTAAAGAACCTTCAACCATCCCTTCTTCTATGCTCAGCCGACCGTTGATATTAACCTGGCGGAGATAAAAATCTCCTTTAATTATTAGGCCGTTATGATAGGCATCATTGACTTTGATGTTAACGGAGTCTAAATTGCCTCTTATCCTTGCCTTTGCTAGACTAAGGAAACCGTTGACTATTGTCCCGTCTAAACCAATACTCTTTTCTATTGTTGCTCCCACTAAATTCAAAACCCCTTTTATGCTGGTGTTCTCTAGATTAAGATCTCCTTTAATGTTAGCTGAACCTAGATAAAGGGCTCCCTTGATAATAGCATTTTTAAAATCTAAACAGCCGTTTAACTGAAGGCTTTCCAGGGAAACTTCGCCTAAGATTATGGTGTTCTTAAGGTCTAAGTCTGTATCTATTCGTCTGTTTTGGAGGACCAATTGAGGCAGGACCTTGCCTCGCAAATTAACCGGTCTCTTTTCCTCCTCCGCTCTTTGAATTTCTGTTTCAATATCCTTTTGAGAAATTATATTTTTTTCCTCCATAAGCCTAAAAGATGTATTTTTAAAAGAAAAAACTAAGAGACTTGCTCTATATTATCACAGATTGCTAAGATAATAAAATAGACAATAATTAAGAGA